>CBDUBX010000376.1:0-2641 GCA_965365495.1 uncultured Burkholderiales bacterium | reverse complement strand
AGCGACACCTCGCGCTCGGCGCTGCTGCCGCCCATCAGCACGGCGACGCGGCCGAGCGATGCGGCGTCGGCGCGGCGCGGGGACGTTGCCGGAACGGTCGCAGGGGCTGCCGCGGCGGGCGCGGTGACGGCGATCGCCGTGTTCACCGCATCCGGCAACCTCGTCACCCGCGACGCCTCCGCTGCGTCGGCAGCGCCGCCCGCTGCCGCGCCGGTCAGATGCGCCGGCACGCCGCCGATCGACCCGGCGCCGAGGTTCAGCACGACGTCGCCGTCACGCGCCGCGGCGCGGATCGCGTCGGGCAGCGCGTCGACGCCGTCGACGCAGACGACGTCGCCGCGCCCCGCGGCGGCGAGCGCGCGCGCGAGGTCGGCCGACTCGGCGCCGTCGATCGGCGTCTCGCCGGCGGCGTACACCGGCGCGAGCAGCAGCGCGTCGGCGCGCGCGAGCACGTCGACGAAGCCGTCGAAGCAGTCGCGCGTTCGCGTGTAGCGGTGCGGCTGGAACGCGACGACGATGCGACGGCCCGGGAACTCGCCGCGCGCCGCGGCGAGCACCGCGGCGAGCTCGGCCGGGTGGTGGCCGTAGTCGTCGACCAGCGTGCAGCGGCCGCCGTCGGCGAGCGCGACGTCGTGGCGCGCGAAGCGCCGGCCGACGCCGGCGAAGGTCGCGAGTGCCTGCAACACCGGCTCGAGCGGCAGCGCCAGGCGCAGCGCGACGGCGATCGCCGCCAGCGCGTTGCGCACGTTGTGCACGCCGGCGAGGTTCAGCGACACGTCGACGTCGGCGGCGTCGCGGAGGCGCAGCGTGAAACGCATGCCGCCGCCGTCGCGCGGCCGCACGTCGACGGCGCGCAGGTCGGCGTCGTCGGCATCGACGCCGTAGCTGATGACCGGCCGGTCGACACGCGGCCGCAGCGCGGCGACGCCCGGGTCGTCGGCGCACAGCACCGCGCAGCCGTCGGCCGGTACGCGGTGGACGAACTCGGCGAACGCCGCGTGCAGCCGCGCGACGTCGCCGCCGTAGGTGTCGAGGTGGTCGGCGTCGATGTTGGTCACGACGGCGATGCGCGGCGCGAGCCGCAGGAACGACGCGTCGCTCTCGTCGGCCTCGGCGACGAACGCCGCGCCAGCGCCGCGCCGCGCGTGGGCGCCGACGCTCCTGACCTCGCCGCCGACGACGAAGGTCGGGTCGGCGCCGGCCGCGGCGAGCACCGTCGCGACGAGCGACGTCGTCGTCGTCTTGCCGTGCGTGCCGGCGACGGCGATGCCGCAGCCGGCGGCGGCCATCAGCTCGGCGAGCAGCGCGGCGCGCGGCACGACGGCGATGCCGCGCGCCTGCGCGGCCGCGACCTCGACGTTGCCGGCCGGGACCGCGGTCGACACGACGACGGTGTCGACCTCGCCGCCGACGTGGCGCGCGTCGTGGCCGACGTGCACGACGGCGCCGCGCTGCGCCAGCCGCTCGGTCATCGCGTTCGCTGCGGCGTCCGAGCCGCTGACCGCGCGCCCTTGCGCGAGCAGCAGCTCGGCGAGCGCGCCCATGCCGGCGCCGCCGATGCCGACGAAGTGCACGCGGTCGAGCTTCATCGGCGCGACCTCTGCTTCGCCGCCAGCGTCTCGAGCTCGTCGGCGACGCGCGCCGCGGCGCGCGGCCGCGCCAGAGCGCGCGCCTTGGTCGCCATCGCGAGCAGTGCGGCGCGGTCGAGACCGGCGAGCCGCGCGGCGAGCGACTCGGCCGTCAGTTCGGTCTGCGGCAGGTGGATCGCCGCGCCGGCGGCGGCGAGCCAGGCGGCGTTGTCGCGCTGGTGCGCGGTGGTCGAGACGACCAGCGGCACGACGATCGCCGCGACGCCGGCGGCGCAGACCTCGGCGACGGTGATCGCGCCGCCGCGGCAGACCATCGCGTCGCAATCGGCCAGGCACGTCGCCATGTCGTCGATGAACGGCCGCACGTCGGCGCCGTCGATGCCGGCCGCGGCGTACGCCGCGCGCACCGCGTCGGCGTCGGCCGCGCCGGTCTGGTGGACGACATGCGGACGCTGCGCCGCCGGCAGCAGCGCCAGCGCGGCGGGCAGCGTGCGGTTCAGCACCTGCGCGCCCAGGCTGCCGCCGACGACGAGCAGCCGCAGCGCGCCGCTGCGGCCGGCGTACCGCTGCTCGGGCGGCGGCAGCGCCTCGATCTCGGCGCGCACCGGGTTGCCGGTGACGACGGCGTTCGTCGTCGACCGCGCGGCGGCGCCGTCGAAGCCGAACGCGACGCGGTCGGCCACCGGCAGTAACGCCTTATGGCTCAGCAGCAGCGACGCGTCGGCGTTGACGAGGAGCAGCGGGCGGTTCAGCAGCGACGCCATCATCCCCGCCGGAAAGCACACGTAACCGCCCATCGCCAGCACGGCGTCGGTGCCGCGGCGGCGCAGCACGCGAAAGCAGTCGACGAAGGCTTTCAGGAGCCGGACGCCGCCGGTCAGCGAATGCAGCAAGCCTTTGCCGCGCAGGCCGGAAAAGGCGACGGTGTCGAGCGCGATCCCGGCCGCCGGTACGAGGCGGTTCTCGATGCCGTGCGACGTGCCGAGCCAGCTGACGGTCCAGCCGCGGGTAACCATCTCGCGCGCCACCGCCAGCCCCGGCACGATGTGCCC
>CBDUBX010000375.1:0-2641 GCA_965365495.1 uncultured Burkholderiales bacterium | reverse complement strand
GTCGGCGCGGCACCCGCCGCGCCCCAGCCGCCTCAACTTCCACGGAGTCCGAATGTCCCGTTTGTCCCCCCTCGTCGCCGCGGCCGCCGCCGTCGTCGCGCTCGCCGGTGCCGGCACCGCGTTAGCGCAGTTCAAAAGCAACGACGCCGCGGTCGAGTACCGCCAGTCGGCCTTCGTCGTGATGGGCGAGCACTTCGAGCGCATCGGCGCGATGGTCCAGGGCAAGGCGCCGCACGACGCAACGGCCGCGGCGCGCCACGCCGAGGTCGTCGCGTTCATGTCGACGCTGCCGTACGCGGGCTTCGTCGACGGCACCGCCGGGTCGGCCCGCGGCGGCGCCGGGCCGCAGATCTGGTCCGAGCGCGCGAAGTTCGACGCTGCGGCGAAGAAGATGCAGACCGAGGCCGCCAACCTGGCACAGGTGGCCAAGGGCAACGACCCGGCGCAGCTGCGCACCGCCTTCCTCGCCACCGCCGGCGCATGCAAGGCCTGTCACGACGACTTCCGCATCCGCTGAAACCATCGCCGCGCGGCGGCGTCGGCTGCGCGCTCGGTCGTCAGTCGTCGCCGCCGCCGACGAGCACGCACGGCCCGAGCGGCGTCGCCAACCGCACTTCGATCGACGGCGCGCCCGGCGCCGGGGCTGCGATGTCGACCCCCGGCCGCGCGAACGCCGGGCGCAACGCCGGCGGCAGCCCGCGCAACGTCACCGATTCGACGCCGACGCCGGCGCGCGCCATCGTCGGCTCGGGGTGCGGGCCGTCCCACTCGATCAGTACCGGCCACGCGCCGCCGCCGCCGACGCATCCGTCGTCACGCACGGTGATGCGCCATTGCAGCCGGCCGTGCGGCGTGCCGCGGCTCGCGGCGACGAGCGCGCCCGGGTCGACGCCGGCGGCGATGCAGCGCGCGCGGTGCCCCGCGGCGTCGGCGCTGCGCCAGACGACGGCGACGAGCCGCGGCGACCGGACCAGCCGCGCCTGCAACGCCGCGTCGTCGAGGCCGAACCAGCGCCGCCGCGGCGCCGCGCCAGCGGCCGCATCGACGGCGACGATCTCGAAGTAGCTGTGCGGAAACGCCGCCGACGCGATCGACAGCAGCCGGTTGTGGGTCGCCATCAACGGGTGGCGGCCGCCGGGGCCGGGGTCGACGCCGAGCGTCGCGCGGCACCACGCCGCGCCTTGTTCGAGGCTCGCCGCGGCGACGACGACGTGGTCGACCTCGAGCGGGGTCGGGCCAGCGGCGTTCATGGCACGCGCCGCGATTCCAGCGCTTCCCAGCGTTCGAGCGCCGCGGTCAGCTCGGCGTCGATCGCCGCGTGGCGCGCGTTCAGCGCGCCGACGTCGTGGCGCCTCGCGATGTACGTTTCGCTCGCCGCCAGCGTTTCGGCGAGCGCGCGTTGTTCGGCTTCGAGCGCTTCGATCCTCTGCGGCAGCGCGTCGAGTTCGCGCTGCTCCTTGTAGCCGAGCTTGGCCCGCGCCGCCGTCGAAGGTCGCGTCGCCGTGGCCGGCGTCATCGCCTTCGAAGGAGCGGCGGGCGCCGCTTTCGCCGGCTCGACGGCCGCCCGCGCGCGTTGCCGCTGCCAGTCGCTGTAGCCGCCTTCGTATTCGCGCCACAGCCCGGGGCGGCCGCCGAACGCCGGGTCGTTCTCGCAGGCGATCGTGCTCGTGACGACGTGGTCGAGGAAGCGCCGGTCGTGGCTGACGAGGAACACCGTGCCGGCGTAACGCTGCAGCTTTTCTTCGAGCAGTTCGAGGGTGTCGATGTCCAGGTCGTTGGTCGGCTCGTCGAGCACCAGCACGTTGGTCGGCAGCGCGAACAGCCGCGCCAGCAGCAGGCGGCTGCGCTCGCCGCCGCTGAGCGTACGCACCGGCGACCGCGCGCGCGCCGGCGCGAACAGGAAGTCGCCGAGGTAGCCGACGACGTGCTTGCGGCGCCCGTCGATGTCGATCCAGTCGCCGCCGGGGCTGATCGCGTCGGCCACCGTCGCGTCGAGGTCGAGCGCGCTGCGCAGCTGGTCGAAGTACGCAACCTGCAGCCGCGTGCCGCGGCGCACGCGCCCGGTGGTCGGTGCGAGCTCGCCGAGGATCAGCTTCAGCAACGACGTCTTGCCGCTGCCGTTCGGGCCGATCAGCCCGACGCGGTCGCCGCGCAGCACCGTCGCGCTGAAGTCCTCGACGAGCAGCGGGCCGTTGCCGTGGCGCAGGCCAACGCCGTCGAGCTCGGCGACGACGCGCCCGCTCGGCGCGCCCGACGCGAGTTCGAGGCGCACGCGGCCGAGCACGTCGCGCCGCGCCGCGCGCTGCGCGCGCAGCGCTTCGAGCCGTGCGACGCGGCCGACGCTGCGCGTGCGCCGCGCCTCGACGCCCTGGCGCACCCACACTTCTTCCTGCGCCAGCAGCTTGTCGGCGCGCGCATCGGCCAACGCCGCGGCGACGAGCTCGCGCTCCTTCGCCGCCTCGTAAGCGGCGAACGCGCCGGGGTAGCTGCGCAGCGCGCCGCGGTCGAGCTCGACGATGCGCGTCGCCAGCGCGTCGATGAACGCGCGGTCGTGCGACACGAACACCAGCGTGCCGCGACGCTCGGCGAGCAGCCCTTGCAGCCACTCGATCGTGTCGATGTCGAGGTGGTTCGTCGGCTC
>CBDUBX010000374.1:0-2643 GCA_965365495.1 uncultured Burkholderiales bacterium | reverse complement strand
TCGGCCGCGAGCCGCAGCGTCTCGGTAGCGACCGACCCGCCGCTAACATCGTGCGATGCCGACAGCCGCGGTCGTCGCCGTCGTTCGCAACGTGGATCGAGCCGCCGCCGGCGCGTGGCGCGCCGCCAGGTGGGGCGCGATCGTCGCCGTCGCTGCGACGGCCCACACCGCGACGACCCACGCCGCGACCGGGCCGCCGCCGACCCCGCCGGCAACCGGCACGGCGGCCAGCGCATCGGCCGCCGCGGTCACGGCAACGATCGGCGCGCAGCCCGCCCCCGCCGCATCCGCTGCCGCGTCGGCGTCGCCGCCGCTCGCCGCCGAGCCGGCACCGCCAAGCGGCCCCGGCCAGCGCATCTACGAACGCGTGCGCCCGCTGCTGCTGCAGGTGCGCACGCTGTTGAAGACGCAGGACAGCCAGTCGTCGGTCGGCTCGGGGTTCGTCGTCGCCGCGTCGGGTCTGCTGATCACGAACTACCACGTCGTCAGCCAGTACGCACTGCAGCCGGCGCGCCACCGCCTCGTCTATGCGACCGCCGACGGCCGCTCGGGCGCGCTCGAACTGCTGGCGTTCGACGTCGTCAACGACCTCGCGCTGCTGCGCCCGGCCGACGCCGGCCCGCTCGCCGGGCGCGGCGCGGTGCCGCTGCGCCCGGCCGACCAGCCGCTGGCGCACGGCACGCGGATCTACGCGCTGGGCAATCCGCTTGACGTCGGCTTCGCGGTCGCCGAAGGCACCTACAACGGCCCGGTCGAGCGCAGCTTTCTCGCGACGCTGTTCTTCGGCGGTTCGCTCAGCGCCGGCATGAGCGGCGGCCCGGCGCTCGACGACCAGGGGCGGCTGGTCGGCGTCAACGTCGCCGCGCGGCGCGACGGCGAACAGATCAGCTTTCTCGTGCCGGTCGACCCGGTGCGGCGGCTCCTCGCGCGCGCCGCCGCCGGCGCGCCGCTGACCGCGCCGGCGTGGCCCGAAGTCACGCGCCAGCTGCTCGACTATCAGGCCGACCTGACTGCGCGCTTCGTCGCGCAGCCGTGGCGCGACGCCGGCCACGCGCGCTACACGATCCCGGTGCCGCAGGAGACCTGGCTGCGCTGCTGGGGTCGCGGCTCGCCGCAGGCCACGCGCGGTCTGCGGTTCGAGCGCTCGGACTGCGAGATGGACACGCGGTTGTTCGTCAGCGGGTCGCTGTCGACCGGATACGTCACGGTGCGCCACGAGGCCTACGACGGCCAGCGCATCGGCGCGCTGCGCTTCGCGCAGCGCTATTCGCAGAGCTTCGGCAACGAGTTCGTCGGCCACGACGAGCGCCACCGCACCGCCGCGCAGTGCGTCGAGCGCAGCGTGCAGGCCGGCGCGCTCGACGGCGGCGCCGCCGGGCGGCCGCTGCCGCTGCGCGCCGTGGCCTGCCTGCGCGCGTACAAGAAGCTGCCGGGCCTGTACGACCTGACGGTGCTCGTCGCGACGCTCGACGGCGACGTCAGCGGCGCGCAGGGCCGTTTCGACGCACGCGGCGTGAGCCTCGCCAGCGCGCAGACGCTGACCCGTCACTACCTCGACGGCTACGGATGGACCGCGCCGAAGAACGCGTCGCACTGATCGAATGCGTCGGCCGCGACGGCCGCGGGGCGCGCATCGTCGACGTGCGCCGCTGGCCGGCGACGATCGGCCGCGCGATCGACAACGACGTCGTCGTCGACGACCCGCACGTCGCGTCGCACCACGCGGTCATCGAGCCGACAGAAGCTACTGCCGGCGCCGGTGGCGACGGCAGCGGCGGGCTGTCACTGCGCGTCCTCGACACGCGCAACGGCGTCGTCGTCGACGGCCGTCGGCACCGCAGCGGCGCGCGCGTGCCGCTGCCGCCGGCCGGTGCGCGGCTGGTCGTCGGCACCGTCGCGCTGCGGCTGCGGCTGCGCGGCGAGCCGCTCGACCCCGAGCGGCCGCTGCCGGGCGCGACCGCGTCGCGCCGCGTTGCGCCGCTGGCGGCGGGTGCGGCATTCTTCGCACTCGCCGCGGCGCAGTTCTGGGTCGCGATCGACCCCGGCGCCGACGCCAGCGACTGGCTGCCGATGGCCGTCGGCCTGCCCGCGGTCGTCGCTGCGTGGTGCGCGTTCTGGGCCTTGATGTCCAAGCTGTTCCAGCACCGCTTCGACTTCGCCGGGCACTTGCGCATCGTGCTGCCGTTCCTGCTCGCGATCCAGCTCGTCGACGTCGTGTTGCCGTACGTCGCCGCGTCGCTCGGCTGGCCGTGGCTGTGGCGGCTGTCCGGGCCGCTGCAGGTGCTGCTCACGGCGCTGCTCGTGCGTGCGCACCTCGTGCACGTACAGCCGCTGCACCCGCGCACCGTCGGCGCCGTCGTCGCGGTGGCGGTCGCCGTTGGCGCCGGCGTCGCGCTGAGCTTCACCTACCGCAGCACCGACCGCTACAGCCGCCCGCCGTACATGAGCACGCTGCCGCTGCCGGCGGTTAACGCCGCGCCGACGACGCCGACCGCGACGCTCGTCGACGCGCTGGCGCCGATGGCCGCCCGGCTCGACGAGCGCGTTCAGCGCGCGCGCGACGAAGAGGCCGACGAAGAGGCGGTCGACTAGCTGTGAAGCTTCAATAGGTTGTATCCGGTGTCCATCCGGATTGGGTTTGAG
>CBDUBX010000373.1:0-2648 GCA_965365495.1 uncultured Burkholderiales bacterium | reverse complement strand
CGCCGCGGCCCGAGCGCCGCGGCAATTCGCACCGAGCCGATCCGCGGTCGGTGCCGCACCTCAGCGCGGCGCGTCGACCGCCGCCGTCGGGTGCGCCCCGCCCGGCGCGGCCCCACGGCGCGCCGACTGCACACGGTGGCGACGCCGTGCAGCGTCGACCCTCGCTCGCCGACAGGACGACGGTCGACGTCGATGGCGACGCCGCACCCACCGCGGCGCCCGCCGGCGTCTCGCCGGCCAACGCCGAGGCCCGCCGCGGCCGCGCGCTACTGCTGCGCGCGTGGGAGACGACGACGCTGAGCCGCGCCAACTTCTGCGCGCTGAAGCGGCTGAGCGAAGCCGAGCTCGACGCGCAGCTCGCGCAGGCACGCAGCGAACGCGGTCCGCGCGTCGGTGTCGCCGAACCTGCGGTGCCGCGACGCTGACCCGACGGTCGCCGCGCGGTCGAGGATGCGGTCGCGCGCTGCGCGACGTCTCACGCCGGCGCACCCAATGCCACCACCGGTGCCGCGACGGTCGCCGCAATGCGGTCGCGCGCTGCGGCGTCCCGGTCCAACACCCGACCTGCGGTGCCGCGCGGCTGCCGTCACCTCGCGCGCGGCACCGAGCCGCCGGCGCCGCGCCGCCGATCAACCGACGTGGATCGTCAGCCGCTGGCCGTCGCGCACGAGCCGCGGCGCCAGCGCCGCCGCGTCGATCACCGCCGCGCCGACGCGGTACGGGTTGGCGCCGCGCGCGAACGGCAGCGTCTCGCCGTCGAGTTCGACCGCCGTCGGGCCGCAGCCGCGCGCGCCGACGCGGTACTCGACCTGCACGTCGTGGCCGGCGATCGGCAGCGTCGCGACCAGCCCGTCGAGCGCCGGCGGCAGCACCGGGTCGAGCGTCAGCGCGCGCGCGCCGCGCTGCACGCCGAGCAGGCGGCCGACGACGACGCCGATCGCGATCCCCGGTCCGCTCGAATAGACGCGCCAGCCGCCGTCGAGCGCGACGTCGCCCGACGCGACGCGGCCGTAGCCGTCCTGCGCCGCGTAGCGGTCGGCGAACGCGGCGTCCGAGCTCGAGTAGTAGCAGTTGGTCTGGCGCGGCGACGCGCTCGGCACGCGCCGCGCAAGGTCGAGCGGGTGCGCCAGCGCCAGAGCTTCGTGGAAGCGTTCGGCAAAGCCCAGGTGGGCCAGCGCTTCGGCCCAGCGCAGGTGCGCGTGCATGTACATCAGGCCGATCTCGCGGCCGAAAAAGGCGCTGCTCTCGGCGCGCTGGAAGCGCGTCATCGGCCCGCCGCGGTACGGCAGCGGGCGGTCGAACAGCCGCGCGCCGTCGGGACCGATCAGGTGGGCGTCGATCGTCGCGACGTGGTCGGCCGCCTGCTCGGGCGTGAGCAGGTTTTCGAGGATCGCGTGGATCATCGGCAGCAGGCTGTAGTGCACGCCGGTGCGGTCGTCGCGCGGGTGCAGCAGCCGCTGCGGTGCGGCCGGTGCAGCGGGCGCGGCAGCGACTTGCGGTGACGCGGTGGCCGCAGCAGCGGCGTCGGTCGTTGCGGCCGAGGGCGCCGCGGTGGCGTCCGGATCGAACCACGCGTACCCCGCGACGACGCCATCGACGACGAGCCAGCGCCGGAAGTCGTCGCGCAACGCCGCGGCTTCGCGGCGCAGCGGCTCGGCGCGCGCCGCATGGCGCGTGCCCGCGAGCGCCTGCGCCAGCGTCGTCAGCGTCTGGTGCTGCAGCGTCACGGTCCACGCGCTGCACAGGTGGTCGCGGAACGCCGGGTCGGCCGGCTGCAGCGCGTCGTTCCAGTCGCCGTGGCCATAGGCGGCGAGGTGCGTGCCGGCGATGCGCCGCGCGCGCATCACCGCCAGCGCGCGGTCGACGTGGTCGGCAAGCGGCGTCGGCGCGCCGTTGGCGTACGGCAACGCGGCGTCGACGAAGTCGGCGTCGCCGCTGGCCAGCAGGTAGCGCGCCAGCGCGAGCAGCGGCCAGCAGACGATGTCGCCGTGCGAATCGGGGGCGCGCAGCTCGCGGTCGCGGTCGAAGAACATGAACCACTGCGGCCAGTCGCCGTCGGCGTTCTGCGCCGCGAAGACGCGCGCGAGCAGGTCGCGCACCGGCGCCGGCCGGTCGAGCGCAAGCAGCATCTCGAGCGGCCCCTGGCAGACGTCGCGCGTGCCCCAGCCGCCGCCCGAGAACTGCTCGAGCCCGCGCGGCGCGAGGTAGTGGACGAGCGCGTTGTCGCGCCACCACGGCAGGATTTCGGCGAGCGCGTCGAGCGCCGCCGCGCCGCCGCGGTCCGCCGCGGGCGCCGGCAGCGACCAGCGCGGCAGCGGCAGCGGGTCGGCGGCAAAGCGCTCGGCGACGGCGTCGCGGTCGACGAGCTGCGGCACGAGGCGCAACGCGAACGCCGTCGTCGCGTCGCTGCCGACACAGACGATCGGCTCGCCGCGCGAGCGCCGGTCGGGGTAGAGCGTCGCGTCGCCGCCGATCGTCGAAAACGACGTCCCGGCCGCGGCCTCGATGCGCAGCCCGCCGTGCGGAAACCGGCCGGCGGTGTAGCTGCCCGGCGGCGCGGCGACGAACACCGCATCGCGCGGCGGCGCGGGGCCGGTGGCGGGCCTCGCGTCGGCATCGGCGCGCTCGGCCCCGTGCGCCACCGCGCC
>CBDUBX010000372.1:0-2649 GCA_965365495.1 uncultured Burkholderiales bacterium | reverse complement strand
CGAGCAGGTCGCCGTCGAGGATGCCGGCGTCGCGCATGCTCATGCCGCGCACCTTCAGTAGGTAGTCGGGGCGGCGCGCCCACATCGACGCTTCCATCAGGAAGGTCTGGTCGATGTGCTCCTGCGCGAGGATCGGGCTGCCGGCGGCGACGCGGCCGACCAGCGGCAGCGTCAGCTGCGCCAGGCTCGGCAGCGGCAGCGCGTACTGCTTGCCGTGCGGGTTCAGCCGCGCCTCGGCCAGCGCGCGCAGCGTGTCAGACTTCAGCCGGATGCCGCGCGACGTGCCGCCGACGAGCTCGATGACGCCCTTACGCGCCAGTGCCTGCAGGTGGTCCTCGGCGGCGTTGGCCGAGCGGAAGCCGAGCTCGGCGGCGATCTCGGCGCGCGTCGGCGGCGCGCCGGTGCGTTCGACGGCGCTTTGCACGAGGTCGAGCACCTGCTGCTGGCGCGGCGTGAGCTTGGGGCTGTCGGTCATCGCATGAGCACCTGTCGGTTTCAACAGGCCTGTATTTTCATCCAGAAGCGGGCAACGTGAACAGCCCCGCGGCGGCGTCGTTGCGCAAGACCGTTGTCGTCGGTACCGGCGGCACGATCGCCGGCCGTGCGGCGCGCGCCGACGACGTCGTCGGCTATGCCGCCGGCGCGATCGACGCCGCCGAGCTCGTCGCCGCGCTGCCGCCGCTGGTCGGCGTCGCGCTGGACGTCGAGACGCTGGCGCGACTCGACAGCGCCGACATGGACCATGCGACGTGGGCGCGGCTTCGCGAACGCGTTGCGCATCACCTTACACGCGAAGACGTCGGCGGCGTCGTCGTCACGCACGGCACCGATACGCTCGAAGAGACCGCGTACTTCCTGCACCGCACCGTCGACGCGTCGGCGAAACCTGTCGTGCTGACCGCGGCGATGCGCCCGGCGACCGCGCTGTCGGCCGACGGCCCGCAGAACCTCGTCGACGCGGTGACCGTCGCGCGCTGCGGCACGGCACGCGGCGTCGTCGCGGTGCTCGCCGGGCGGGTGCACGCGGCCAGCCGGGTGCGCAAGCTGCACAGCTTCGACGTCGACGCGTTCGCGTCGGGCGACGCCGGCGTCGTCGCGCGCATCGACGCCGGTCGGGTGCGCGAGTTCGGCCCCTGGCCGCGGGCCGACGTGCACCGCGCCGCCGCGCGGCTGCCGCCGGCGGTCGAATGGCCCGCGGTCGACGTCGTCGTCGGCCACGCCGGCGTGCGCGTCGCGGTCGTCGACGCGGTCGTCGCCGCCGGCGCGCGCGGCCTCGTCATTGCCGGCACCGGCAACGGCCAGCTGCACCGCGATCTGGCGGCCGCGGCGCGGCGTGCGGCGGCCGCCGGCGTCGTCGTCCGCCGCGCGTCGCGCTGCGCGTTCGGCGGCGTTGTCGAAGGCGAAGGCGACGGCGACGGCGACGAAGCCGCCGCCGAACGCGGGCCGTCGTCGGCCGGCGCGCTGACCGCGTATCAGGCGCGGATCGAACTGCTGCTCGATCTGATCGCCACCGGTCGGTGAGCGCGCCGGCGGCCGCGCCGGCGGGCGCGCCTCTTTCGGCCGACGGTCAGACGACCTTCAGCGTCACGTCGACGTTGTTGCGCGTCGCGTTCGAATACGGGCAGACCTCGTGCGCCGCGGCGACGAGCTTCTCCGCCGCGGCGCGGTCCATGTCGGGGACGCGGACGTCCATCGTCACGGCGATGCCGAACGCGCCGTCCTTGCCGGTCATCGGGCCGATCGACACCGACGCGTCGATCGACACGTCGTTGCTCAACTCGATCTGCTGCTTGCGCGCGACGGCCTTCATCGCGCCGATGAAGCACGCCGAGTAGCCGGCGGCGAACAGCTGTTCGGGGTTCGTGCCGCTGCCGCCGCTGCCGCCGAGTCCGGCCGGCGTCGACAGCTGCAGGTCGATCGCACCGTCGTCCGAGCGGGTCTTGCCGGCGCGTCCGCCGGTGCTCGTCGCGTGCGCGGTGTAGAGGGCTTTGTCGATGGCCATCGCGGGTCCTTCGTCGGTTGCGGGGGGGCGCCGAGTCTCGGTCATCGGCCGGCGGCGCGCCGCCGGTGCGGCTATTTGCGCGCCGCCGTGGGCGACGCGTCGGACTGCAGCGCGTCGAGTTCGGTGTGCGCCTCGAGCCATCGTTCTTCGAGCACCGCGACCTCGGCGCCGATGTGGGCGAGCCGCCGGCCGAGATCGGCGTAGTCGTCGGCGCCAGCGCCCGGCCGCGCCAGCGCGGCCTCGACGTCGACGCGCTCGGCGGCGAGCACCGCCAGCCGCGCGTCGATGCGCTCCAGCTCGACGCGCAGCGGCCGTGTCGCGTCGGCCTGGCGCGCACGCGCCTGGCGCGCCTGCGCGCGGTCGTCGCGCGTGGGCTTGATCGCCGGACCGTTGCCGCGCGACGGCGTCGATGGCGGTGCCGCGTTGCAGGGCGCGGCCGCTGCCGGCGGTGGCCGGGCGGCTTCGGCCGACGCGGTGCGCGCGCCGTGCGCCACCGCCCGCGGATCGTCGCCGCGTGCGACGGCGCGCGCGCGGTCGAGCAGCCAGCGCTGGTAGTCGTCGAGGTCGCCGTCGAACGCCGCCACGCCGCCGTCGGCGACGAGCCAGAACTCGTCGCAGACCTCGCGCAGCAGCGCGCGGTCGTGGCT
>CBDUBX010000371.1:0-2668 GCA_965365495.1 uncultured Burkholderiales bacterium | reverse complement strand
TCGAGTACGCGGCGCCCGACCCGGCGGCGATGGGCGCGCTGTTCGAGCGCATGGGCTTCACGCCGATCGCGCGCCACCGCCACAAGAACGTGCGGCTGTACCGCCAGGGCGAGATCAACTTCATCGTCAACGCCGAGCCCGACTCGTTCGCGCAGCGCTTCGCGCGGCTCCACGGGCCGAGCATCTGTGCGATCGCGTTTCGTGTGCAGGACGCGCGCCACGCGTTCGAGCGCGCGCAATCGCTCGGCGCGTGGGCCTACGCCGGCAGCGCCGGGCCGGGCGAGCTCAACATCCCGGCGATCAAAGGCATCGGCGACAGCCTGATCTACTTCGTCGACAAGTGGCGCGGCAAGAACGCCGCGGCCGACGGCGCGATCGGCAACATCGGCTTCTACGACGTCGACTTCGAGCCGCTGCCGGCGGCGGCGCGCGTCGGGCTGAGCCCGAAAGGCCACGGGCTGGTGGCGATCGACCACCTGACGCACAACGTCCACCGCGGCCGGCTGGCCGAATGGTCCGAGTTCTACGAGCGGCTGTTCAACTTCCGCGAGATCCGCTACTTCGACATCGAAGGCCAGGTCACCGGCGTCAAGAGCAAGGCGATGACGAGCCCGTGCGGCAAGATCCGCATCCCGATCAACGAGGAAGGCAACGACAAGGCCGGGCAGATCCAGGAGTACCTCGACAAGTACCACGGCGAGGGCATCCAGCACATCGCGCTGGCGTCGAGCGACGTCTTCGCGACCGTCGACGCATTGCGCGCGCAAGGCGTGAAGCTGCTCGACACGCCCGACACCTATTACGAGCTCGTCGACCGGCGCATTCCCGGCCACGGCGAGGACGTCGCGCAGCTGAAGGAGCGACGCATCCTCGTCGACGGCAAGGCCGGTGCGCTCTTGCTGCAGATCTTCTCGGAGAACCAGCTCGGGCCGATCTTCTTCGAGTTCATCCAGCGCAAGGGCGACCAGGGCTTCGGCGAAGGCAATTTCAAGGCGCTGTTCGAGAGCATCGAGCTCGACCAGATGCGCCGCGGCGTGCTGGAAGCGGAGAAGTGAAGAACCGCGCTGCCGGCGCCGACGGCGGCGCCGACGTCGGGTCGACCGTCGACGGCGACCGCGCGGTCAACCGCGGCGCGCCGCCGGTGACCTACGGCACCGGCGACCGGCCGCCGCGCGGTGACTACGGCCGCGCGCGCAGCGACTACACCTGCGACCAGCGCTGGGAACGCTACACCGCCGCCGACCACGACACCTACCGTCGGCTGTACGCGCGCCAGCTGGCGCAGCTGCCCGGGCTGGCGTGCGACGAGTTCATCGCCGCGGTCGGCCAGCTCGGCACGCCCGACGCGATCCCGCGCTTCGACGACATCTCCGAGCGGCTGCTGCGCGCCACCGGCTGGCAGGTCGTCGGCGTGCCCGGGTTGATTCCAGAAGAAGCGTTCTTCGCGTTGCTCGCCGCGCGGCGATTTCCGGTCACCGACTGGATCCGCGACCCCGACGAATTCGACTACGTCGTCGAGCCCGACGTCTTCCACGACCTGTTCGGCCACGTGCCGCTGCTGTTCGATCCGACCTTCGCCGACTACATGCAGGCCTACGGCGGCGGCGGGCTCAAGGCGAGCCGGCTCGACGCGTGCGAGCTACTCGCGCGGCTGTACTGGTACACGGTCGAGTTCGGGTTGATCGCCACGCCGCAAGGCTTGCGCGCCTACGGCGCCGGCATCCTGAGTTCGGCCGGCGAACTGCGCCACGCGGTGACGTCGCCCGAGCCGCCGCGGCTCGCGTTCGACCTCGAACGCCTGATGCGCAGCCGCTACCGCATCGACAGCTACCAGGCGAGCTATTTCGTCATCGACACGTTCGCCCAGCTGTTCGACGCCACCGCGCCCGACTTCACGCCGGTGTACCGCCGCGTGCGCGACCGCATCGCGCTCGACGGCGAGATCGAGCCTGGCGTCGTACTGCCCGGCGAGCGGACCTACGCCGCGGCAGCGAACTGATCAAAGGGGCGAACGCGCCGTGCGGGCGACGTCTTCGCGCGGTGCTCAGCCGAATGCGCCGACCGTCGTCGAAGTCGTCTGCCACACCGGCGACGCCGCCGGCGGGTGGCCGTTGCCCGCGGGCTCGGCCAGACGGCGCTGCAGTTCGTGCCACGGCGCGGGCTCGTCGGCCATCTGAATGTGCGCCACGCACGGCAGACAGCGGTTGTCGGCACCGGGCAGCGTGGCGGTCGCCGGCGGAAAGACGATGTTGTCGCAGGCGCTGTAGAAGCACGTGAAGCGCTGCGCCCGCGCCGGCGCCTCGCGCTCGACCAGCGCCGCGAGCCACGCCGATGTGCGCTGCATCTGGCGCGCGTTGTGCGACCGGGCGAAGCGCGCGAGCCACGTCCCCTGGTGCGGAGTGCCGATCGTGATCGCGTGGTGGATGCGCGCGTCGCCGCCGTCCTCGGCCCACCACCGGCGCAGCACGAGCCCGCCCATGCTGTGCGCGACGACGACCGGCGGCACGCCGGTGGCTTGCTCGAGCGCGCGCACTGCGTCGTCGATGCGGTCGACGTAGTCGTCGATCGAACCGAACACCGGCTCGAGGTTCAGCGCGACGAACGGGACGCGCTGCGCGGTCAGCTTTTCGAGCCACGGGTTCCACAGCCCGCGGTTGCAGACGAAGCC
>CBDUBX010000370.1:0-2715 GCA_965365495.1 uncultured Burkholderiales bacterium | reverse complement strand
GGGCAGGCGCTCCGCGACGGTGACTTCGCGATCGGGCGAGTGCCGCGCGGTCGCGTCGCCATCGAGCCAACGCAGCGCCGCTGCCGCGTCGCCGCGGGCGACCGCGACCTGCGCCTGCAGCAATTCGACGGCGCGCCGCGCCGCGGCGTCGCGCGGGTCGGCGGCGGCCACCGCCTGCAGCGCGTCGGCGGCCAGGCGCTGCGCGCGCGCGGGGTCGCGCAACTGCGACGCCGCCAGGCTCGCGCCGTACAGCGCCGCTGCGCGGTCGACGACGAGCGGCGACGCGGTCTCGGCGGCGACGCGCTGCAGCGCCTGCGCGCCGTCGTCCATCAGCACGCGCGCGCGCGCCTGCATCAAGGCGTGCAGCAGCGTCGGCGGCCGCGGCTGCAGCCCTCCGAGCAGCGTGCGGTTGCGCGCTTCGGCGATGCGGTCGACGGTCAGCGGGTGGCTGCGCAGGTACGGGTAGGCGCCGCCGTCGTTGATCCGCGTCGCGCCGTCGAGCCGCTCGAACATCGCCGCCATCCCCGCCGGCGCGAAGCCGGCGATGTCGAGCACGCCGAAGCCGACGCGGTCGGCCTCGCGTTCCATGTCGCGCGAGAAGTTCAGCTGCCCCTGGATCGCCGCGGCCTGGCCGCCGGTGACCGCGGCGTTGACGACGTCGGCGTTGTTGCTGCGGCTGGCGGCGATGATGCCGAGCAGCGTCGCCGCCAGCGCGACGAGCGACGCACGCTGCTGCGGCGCGATGCTGCGCGCGATGTGGCGCTGCGTGACGTGGGTCAGCTCGTGCGCGAGCACCGACGCCAGCTGATCGCGGGTGTTCGTCAGCGCGATCAGCCCGAGGTGCACGCCGACGTAGCCGCCGGGCAGCGCGAACGCGTTGACACTGCGGTCGCGCACGAGAAACGCCTCCCACGCGAACGCGCGGTCGGTCTCGCCGTCGATGTGACCGAGCCGGCGCGCGCCGTCGACGAGCGGCTGCCACAGCGACTGCAGGTAGTCGACGAGTACCGGGTCGTCGAGATAGTCGGGGTCGCGCCGTGCCTCGCGCATGATCTGGTCGCCGACGCGCTTCTCGGCCGAGATGCTCAGGTCGGCCGATGCGGTTTCGCCGAGCGCCGGCAGCCGCACCTGCGCGTGCACCGCGCGCGCGCCTGGGCCGAACGCCGTCGCCGCGGCCAGCAATGCGGCGAGCGCGCGGCACCGGCGCGCGCCGCGGCGCAAGGAAGGGCAGGGGTCGGCGATCGGCATCGCGAACGGGGCAAGTGAAGGGCGGCGGCGCGCGCCGCACCGCCGGCGGCCGGGGCCGCTGCGGCAACGACGACGCGCGTAGGCGCTGGCTATGATGACACCGGCCCCGTTGCCCCGAGCGTTCTGCCGGATTGCTGCCGCGTGAAGCAAGAACTCACCCATTTCGATTCCCGCGGCGACGCGCAGATGGTCGACGTCGCGGCCAAGGCCGAGACCCACCGCGTCGCGCGCGCCGGCGGCACGATCACGATGCAGCCGGCGACCTTCGCGCTGATCGAAGGCGGCCACGCGAAGAAGGGCGACGTCATCGGCATCGCGCGCATCGCCGCGATCCAGGGGGCCAAGCGCACCGCAGAGCTGGTGCCGCTGTGCCACCCGCTGCCGATCACGCGCATCGCGGTCGACTTCGAGCTCGACGCGGCGGCGAGCGCGGTGCATTGCAGCGCGCAGGTCGAAACGCTCGGCCGCACCGGCGTCGAGATGGAAGCGCTGGCCGCGGTGCAGATCGGGCTGCTGACCGTCTACGACATGTGCAAGGCGGTCGACCGCGGCATGGTGATCACCAACGTGCGCGTGCTCGCCAAGAGCGGCGGCCGGTCGGGGGACTGGCGGGCGGGTTGAAGCCCGGGCGTTGCGACTGCGTCGACGCACTGGCCGAGACGATCGCGATCGTGGTCGAGTTCGTCGAGGAAAGGGCCCCGCTCTCCATGCGGGTCGACCGAGCCGACCGCGCGGTCCGACGCGTTCGCTTCTGGTGTTCGATGGTCGCCGCTTCGATCCCGTGAACCGACGACGATGCCGTCACCGCGACAGCAGCTCGCGCCAGTCCACGGTGCGCTGCGGCAGCGCGCACTGAAACGGTAGCTCCGAAGCCGGCGCCGCCGAAGCGCGGTGGGGGCAAGCGGCGAAGAAGTCGTCGGCGCCGTCGCGGTTGAATTCGCGTAGCCGCGCGGCGACGTGACGCGCCGCGTCGACGTCGCCGCGGTCGGCGAGCGAGCGCGCCCACGCGACCATCAGCCGCGTGTCGAGCAGGTAGTGCGTGACGCGGTCGAAGGCGCGCGCCGGGTCGGCGACCGGCACCCCCGACGTGACCTCGGCGTAGTCGGCGTGGTGGCCGAAGAACACGCTTGCCTGGCCGCGGGCGATGCGTTCGGCAAGCGGCGCGTCGCCGTCGCGCGCGCGGAAGATCGACGTCACGCGGGCGTAGTCCCACACCGTGAACACCGCGGCGACGACGACGGTCGCACCGAGCGCTGCGACGGCGGCGGGACGGCGGCGCGCGGCGGTCGGTGCAGCCGGCGTGACGCTCGAGGCGGACGGCGCGTCGATCGCCGACGACGCCGACCGCGGCGCGGCGTCGGCCGGCGGCGTTCGCAGCGCCCAGCCCCACGCCCACGCCGTCGGCAGCAGGAAGTACGCGTACCACAGCGGGTACTCGAGCAGGCTGTGCAGGCCGACCATCACGAC
>CBDUBX010000369.1:0-2717 GCA_965365495.1 uncultured Burkholderiales bacterium | reverse complement strand
ATGACGAAAGCGGCGCGGACCTGCGACCCCGGATCGCCGGTGCTTCGTCCTCAGCCGCAAGCGGCCGGCTGCAGTCCGAGCAAGGCGGACGCGAGCGCCTCGGCGGTCTCGATGCCGTCGACCGCCGCCGACATGATGCCGCCGGCGTAGCCCGCGCCTTCGCCGGCGGGGTACAGCCCGGCGACGTTGACGCTTTGCCGGTCGCGACCACGCGGAATGCGCAGCGGCGACGACGTTCGCGTCTCGACGCCGGTCAGCACCGCGTCGGCCAGCGCATAGCCGGGGAGCTTGCGGTCGAAATGCGGGATCGCGTCGCGGATCGCGTCGAGGACGAACGGCGGCAGCGCCGGCCGGTCGGGTGCCGCCAGGTCGCCGAACGTCACGCCGGGGGTGTACGACGGCAGAACCTCGCCGGCGCCGGTCGACGGCCGGCGCGCGACAAAGTCGCCGACGCGCTGCGCCGGCGCGCGGTAGCCGCCGCCGCCCAGCTCGAACGCGCGTGACTCCCAGAACCGCTGGAACGCGACGCCGGCCAGCGCTTCGCCGTCGTCGCCGCGCGCGTGTTCGCGCCAATCGGCCGGCGTTACGCCGACGACGAGCCCGGCGTTGGCGTTGCGTTCGTTGCGTGAGTACTGGCTCATGCCGTTGGTGACGACGCGGCCTTCCTCCGACGTCGCTGCGACGACGGTGCCGCCGGGGCACATGCAGAAGCTGTAGACCGCCCGCCCGCCGGCACCGTGGTGGACGAGCTTGTAGTCGGCAGCACCGAGCCGCGGGTGGCCGGCCTGCGCGCCCCAGCGCGCGCGGTCGATCAGGCCTTGCGGGTGCTCGATGCGCAGCCCGACGGCGAACGGCTTGGGCTCGATCGCGACGCCGGCGTCGCGCAGCATCGCGAACGTGTCGCGCGCGCTGTGCCCCGGCGCGAGGACGACGTGTTCGGCGGCGAGCGTCGAGCCGTCGTCGAGGACGATGCCGGCGACGCGCCGCGTTCGCCGTCCGTCGGCGTCGTCTGCGCTGCGGCGCACGGCGTCGGGGTTCGCGTCGAGCACGAGGCCGACGACCCGGCGGCCGAAGCGCACGTCGCCGCCGAGCGCGACGATCTGGGCGCGCATCTTCTGGATCATCGACACCAGGCGGAACGTGCCGATGTGCGGCTTGGCGACCCAGGCGATCTCGTCGGGCGCGCCGGCGGCGACGAACTCGGCGATCACCTTGCGCGTTAAGTGGCGCGGGTCGCCGATCTGGCTCCACAGCTTGCCGTCGCTGAACGTGCCGGCGCCGCCTTCGCCGAACTGCACGTTCGACGCCGGGTCGAGCCGGCCTTCGCGCCACAGCGCCCACGTGTCGCGCGTGCGTTCGCGCACCGCGCGGCCGCGTTCGACGACGATCGGCGCGAACCCCATCTGCGCCAGGATCAGCGCCGCGAACAGGCCGCACGGGCCGAAGCCCACGACCACCGGCCGCGGCCGCGCGCCGGCGGCGAAGTCGGCCGGCGCGTGGCCGACGAAGCGGTAGCGCATGTCGGGTGCCGGGCCGACGTGGCCGTCGCTGGCGCAGCGCGCGAGCACCGCGGCTTCGGCGGCGGCGTCGACGAGCGCGGCGTCGACGGTGTAGCTCAGCACGATCGCGCCGCGGCGGCGCGCGTCGGCCGCGCGGCGAAAGACCTCGACCGCGGCGATGGCGGTGTCGGCGACGCCGAGCCGCGCGGCGACCGCGGTGCGCAAAGCGTCGGCGGCGTGGTCCAGCGGCAGCCGCAGCTCGGTGATCCGGATCATCGGCGGCGCAGTTCGGCGGCGCGGTTCAACGCGGCAACCCGGTCGGCGCGCGCTGGCGACGCGCGGTCGGTGACACGGCGCAACCGGTCAGCCAACGGCGCCGCACGGTGGCGGCGCCGCTACCGGCGCGCCCGGCCGCCTCAGCTACCGCCCTTGCGCGCGCGCTTGCCCGGGTTCTTCTTGCTGCGCGTGTGCTTGCCGCGCTCGAGGCTGCTCTTGTTGCCGAGGCGGATCGTCACCGTCACACCCTTCGGCGGCGCGGGTTGCGACGTGGCCTTGCGGTCGGCTTCGGTTCGGATCTTGTTGGCCATGCGGCGGCTCCGGGTAGCGGCGTTTTCGGGTGAAGCGCGGATTAGGCCACAGGCCCGCGCGCGGCCGGACTTGCCGCGACAATGCCGCCGATGGTCCGACAGCGCACGATCAGGTCGACGGTGCACGCGGTCGGCGTCGGCGTCCACAGCGGCCACAAGGTCGAGCTGACGTTGCGCCCGGCGGCGGCCGACGCCGGCATCGTCTTCCGCCGCACCGACCTCGATCCGCCGGTGACGATTCCCGTGCGCGCCGACGCGGTCAGCGACACGCGGATGGCCAGCACGATCAGCGCCGGCGGCGACCCGGCGGCGCCCAAGGTGCAGACGATCGAGCACCTGATGTCGGCGTGCGCCGGACTGGGCATCGACAACCTCGCGGTCGACGTCACCGCCGAAGAAGTGCCGATCCTCGACGGCAGCGCCGCCGGCTTCGTGTTCCTGCTGCAAAGCGCCGGCATCGACGTGCAGGCCGCGCCGAAGCGCTTCCTGCGCGTCAAGCGTGCGATCGAGGTGCGCGACGGCGACGGCGCAACGCTGAAGTGGGCGCGCCTGGAGCCGTACCACGGCTACCGCCTGAGCTTCGAGATCGAGTTCAACCACCCGGCGGTCGACGCCACCGGCCGCCGCGTCG
>CBDUBX010000368.1:0-2749 GCA_965365495.1 uncultured Burkholderiales bacterium | reverse complement strand
CAGCGACCGCGACACGCGGGTGCCGAAGCCGCCCTTGACCATGCGCTGCCAGCTGTAGACGACGTCGTCGGCAGTCAGCGGCGAGCCGTCGTGGAACGTGACGCCGCTGCGCAACGTCAGCGTGATCTCGCGCGCGTCGGGGGAGACGGTCCACTTCTCGGCGACGCCCGGCTTGACGCTGCCGTCGAAGTTGCGGTCGAACAGCCACTCGTAGACGTTGAAGACGACCGCCGAGATCTCCGACGGCAGCACGCTCGTCGGGTCGTAGACCTCGCCGACCTGGCGGATGTCGACGATCAGCGGCGCGTTGACCGTGCTGCCCGGCTCGGCCTGCCCGGCATCGCGCGAGCAGCCGCCGAGCGCCAGCGCCGCGGCCAGCGCGATGGCGCCGAAGCGCATCACGCGCGCTCGCTCGCCACGCCGGCGCCGGGCTCGCGCTCGAGCTGGTGCTGCGCCATGTCGAGGTAGTCGTTGCGCACCGGCGCGAAGATGTCGACGCCGAAGCATTCCTCGTCGCAGACCACGCGGCCGATATGGGGCATGTTCGCCGGGATGTAGATCATGTGCCCGGGCTCGAGCGTGTACACGCCTTCGCTGCCGTTGTCGCCGAGCGTGACCTCGACGCGGCCGCGGATCAGCAGGATCGACTGGTCCCACGGGTGGACGTCGGGCTTCATCGGCGCGGCGGCGCGGCCGGTCATCTCGCCGGAGAACGGCTTGGCCCACGCGAACTTGACGAGCGCGTGGTCCATCACGACCGCCGTCTCCTCCATCAGCCCGCCGAAGCGGGACTGGCGCGGCAGCTTCGTCGGGTCGACGTGGTAGGGCTTGGTCGGCATCGGGTGTTCTCCAGCAAAGGCGACAGCGGCCGCATCGTGGCGCGGCCGACGGGGGGATCCAATCATCCCTTGGGATGGGGCGCGGCGCCGGTGGTGGGCCGCTTATGCCCCTGGCGCGCCGAGCGATCGGCGCGGGCGGCGGCGACGCGCGGCCGCTTGAACGAGGTCGCACGGCGCGCCGCGCCGGGGCGCCGCGCCGCCTCAGCTACTGCGGCAGAGCTTGGCGATCGCGTCGGCGCGGCTCGTCGCGCCGATCTTGTGCAGGATGTTGCGCACGTGCGACTTGACCGTCGGCAGCGCCAGGTCGAGGCGGCGGCCGATGACCTTGTTGGGCATGCCGTCGAGGATGCAGTCGAGCACCTCGCGTTCGCGCGCCGTCAGTTGCTGCTGCGTCGTCGTCGCGCGCGACCGCCAGCGCACCGACTGGAACGCCGTCTCGATCATCGGCTGCATCGCCTGCAGCGCCGCGAGATCGTGGCCCTCGAACTCGCCGAGCGACTCGCGCCGCGACAGCCGAAGGCCGCCGATGATCGTGCCGATCTCGTCGCGCAGGAACACCTCCGCCTTGTAGCGGATGCCCATCGGCGTCATGAAGCCCTGCACGTAGCGCTGCCGCGACAGCGCGCTGCCGGCGCCTTCGTCGGTGCGGAACACCGACTTGCTCAGCTGCGCGAAGTAGCGCGGGTGGAACGGGTCGCAGGCGCGGTACTGGTGGAGGTACGCCGAGATGAAGCGCCTGTCGTCGCCGAGGACGACGTGACCGGTCGGCTCGAGGTCGTTGTCGACCTCGTAGAAGCAGCAACGCGTGACCGGCACGACCGTCCCGGCCATGTGCAGCACCTGGTTGCGAAACTGCTCGATGTGCATCGCCGCGCGAGTATGCCGCCCGGCCGGCGGCGTCAAATCGGGGCCGCCCCGGGTTCGCGGGGGGCGGCAACCGCCGCCGCGCCGTGGCCCGTGACGATGTCGACGATCGCCGCCGCGTCGTCGATGCGGTCGCCGCGCCACGCCATCATCAGGTCGGGCCGCACCAGCGCGTAGCGCGCGCCGTAGAGCCGGCGGGCTTCAGCGTGGTCGATCGCCAGCACCGACAGCGGCACGCCGCGGCGCTGCGCCTCGGCGGCGAACGCCGTAGCGGTGTCGTCGTCGGCCGCGCCGTCCAGGCACAGCAGGTTGAAGCCGGAGCCGAAGCGGTCCATCAGCGCGGTATCGTCGTCGAGCCAGACGTGCGGCGCGCGGTGGCCGGGGCGGCCGGTCGGGACATAGAAGCGCGCGTCGTCGCTCGGCTCCGCGGTGCCGTCGGCGACGACGATCGACGAGTCGCGGAAGCGGTAGCCGAGGACGACGCCGAACGACGCCAGCAGCTTCTCCTGCCCGGTGAGGATGCGGTCGAGTTCGGCGCGGCGTGCGTCGCCTTCGGGGCCGGGCTCGTCCATCTCGTCGCCGAAGCCCATCACCGAGCGCATTTCCTTGTAGTTGCGCGCCGCCTCGGCGGTGTTGCGGATGCCGATCGGCCGCCGCTCCGGCGTATAGCTCGCCAGCAGCTGCTCGCCGCCCCAGCCGTCGAGCAGCGCCTGCAGCCGCCACGCGAGCTCGACCGCGTCGGACGCGCCGGTGTTCATGCCGAAGCCGCCGGTCGGCGTGAACAGGTGCGCCGAATCGCCGGCGAGGAACACGCGGCCGTCGCGATAGCGGTCGGCAACGAGCGCGTGCGCGGTCCACGGCTGCACCGACAGCAGCTCGATGTCGGTGTCGCGGCCGAGCACGCCGCGGATCGCCGCGACCGGGTCGACGTCGTTCCACTGCTGCCCGGCCTTCAGGTGCACGTGATAGGTCCAGCGCTGTCCCGTGTCCCAGTTGAGGAAGAACCCCATGTGGTCGCGGTGCAGCGGGAAGTAGATCGCCGCCGG
>CBDUBX010000367.1:0-2779 GCA_965365495.1 uncultured Burkholderiales bacterium | reverse complement strand
GGCTCGCCGCATGGCGACCCGGCGCCGCGCTCGGACCGCGACCCTGGCTGGCGCTGCCGCGCGACACCGCCGCGCCCGCGGCCTGGATCGACGACGAGGAACGGCTGCTCGCCAGCAGCTGGGCGCAGCAGCAGGCGACGATCGACCAGATCGACCGCCAGCAGCGCGAAGCCGCGGCGCGCGTCGCCGCGCTGCAGCAGGCGCTCGCCGCCGACCACGACGCGGCCCGGCTGGCGCGCGAGGAGCTGGCACGCAACGAGCAGCTCGCCGCCGCCGGCTTCATCAGCGGCACGCGGTTGATCGCGCTGCAACGCGCCGTGCAGGAAGCCGAAAGCCGGCTGCAGTCGCAGCGCGGCGTGCTCGGCGAGGCGCTCGACCGGCGCGCCGAGCTCGCCGGCCAACGCACCAGCGAGCCGTTGCGGATGGCCCGCGACCACGCCCGCGACCTCGCCGACGCCGAGCGCCGCCTGGCCGAGCTGACGGTGCGCCGCGCCGCCGCGGCGAGCCGCTGGCAGCGGCTGACGGTGCGCGCCCCCGGCGACGGCACCGTCGTCGACCTGCGGCCGCTCGGCGCCGGCACCGTCGTCGCCGCGGGGCAGCCGCTGCTCGATCTGCTGCCGGCCGACGCGCGGCTGCGCGTGCAGGCGCGGCTGCGGCCGCAGGACATCGGCAGCGTCCACGTCGGCATGGCCGCAGAGGTCCGCGTCACGGCGTTCCCGTCGCGCGACACGCCGCCGCTGGCGGCGCACGTGGTGCTGGTCGGCGCCGACCGCAGCACCGGGCCCGAACCACTGGCCGGCGCCGCGGGAACCGCCGGTGCGCCGCCGGTCGGCGAGTCGCCGTTGATGGTCTGGCTCGAGCTGGCGCCGCACGCGCTGCCGCTGTCGGCCGGGATGGAAGCCGAAGTCCTGATCGCGACCCAGGCGCGGACGCCGTTCGACTACTGGCTGACACCGGTGTCGCGGCTGCTGCGCCACGCGATGCGCGAGCGATGACGGCGCACCGCTTCGCCGCCAACGTCGTCGCGCAAGGGATCGCGCGGCTGCTGTCGATCGGCGCCAACCTGGCGCTGATACTGGCCGTCGCGCGGCTGATGGGCACCGGGGCGTTCGGCCACTTCAGCTACGTGCTCGCGTTCATCGCGGTCGCCACGGCGCTCGCCGACCTCGGCACGACCGCTGTCCTTGCGCACGGGCTGGCGCTGGCCGACGACGGTGCGGCGCGCGCGCGCTACCTCGGCAACTACGTGCTGATGCGCGCCGCGCTGGCGCTGGTCGTCGTCGTCGGCAGCACCGTGTTCGCGTTGGCGTGGCCGCACCATGCGCGCGGCGCGCTGCTCGTCGCCGCGCTCGGCCTGCCGGTGCTCGCGTCGCGCTTCTTCGAGCCGGTGTTCCAGGTGCTCGGCCGACCGTGGCTGTCGCTGTGGCCGAACCTGGCGTTCGGGGTCGCGCAGCTGGTCGTCGTCGGTGTCGTCGTCGCCGCGACCGACCTGCCGGTCGTCTGGCTGACGGCGCTGTTCGTCGCCAGCAACGGCGTCTACACCGTCGCCGCGGTGGCGCTGATGCTGCGCCACTTGCGGCCCGACTGGCGGCTCGACCGGCGGCTGATGCTGCGCATCCTGAAGATCGCCGCGCCGGTCGGCATCGGCGCGCTGTTCACGACGCTGGCGATCCGCCTCGACGTCTTCGTCCTCGAGCGCGTGCACGGCGCGGTGGCGCTCGGCCACTACAGCGCCGCGTACCGCATCCTCGACCTCGCGGTGTTCTTCGCGGTGACGGCGACGACGCCGCTGATCCCGGTGCTGTCGCGCGAGATCGCCGTCGACCGCGCTGCGGCGCTGCGCCGCAGCCGGCTGTTCGTGCAGGGCGCGTGCGCGCTCGCGCTGCCGCTCGCGATCGTCGTGCCGACGGTGGCCGAGGAGGTCGTGACGCTGATCTTCGGCGCGCCGTACGCCGCCGCGGCGGCGCCGCTGTCGGTGCTCGTGTGGAACGTGGTGCTCGTCGTGCTGGCGCTGATCGGCACCGCGGTCAACCTCGCCAACGGCGAGGTCAACCATGCGTACTGGGTGGCGCCGGCCGGCGCCGCGGTGGCGGTGGCGCTGAACCTGTGGCTCGTGCCGCGCTACGGCGCGGTCGGCGCGGCGTGGGCCGCGCTCGGCACGCAGGCGGCGATGCTGGCCGGCTCGCACTGGTACACGCTGACGCGCTTCGGCAACGTCTACGAACCGCGCGCGTTCGCGCGCATCGTCGCGTGCTGCGCGCTGCTGGTGGCGCTGCTCGCGTCGCTGCGCCCGCTGGTCGGCGCGCCGTGGGCGGCGGCGCTCGCGCTGGCCGGCTACGCGGTCGCGGCGCTGATGAGCGGCACGCTGCCGCTGGCGTCGATGTGGGCGACGCTCATGCAGGGGCGCGCCGCGCGCCGCGAGCCAGCTGCGTGAACAGCGCTTCGTACTGGTCGGTCACGCGGTCCCACGAATAGCGCTGCGCGACGCGCGCCAGCGCCGCGGCGCGCAGCCGCTCGACCTCGCCGTCGTCGGCGTCGAGCTCGGTCAGCCGCGCGGCCAGCGTGGCCACCGGATCGGCGTCGCTGAAGCGCGCGCCGGCGTCGCCGACGACCTCGACGTTGGCCGGGGTGTCGCGCACGACGACGCAGTTGCCGAACGCCATCTGGTCGAGCAGCACCGGCCGCGTGCCGTCGATCCCCGACGGC
Organism: uncultured Burkholderiales bacterium; assembly: GCA_965365495.1. Classification (GTDB taxonomy): domain Bacteria; phylum Pseudomonadota; class Gammaproteobacteria; order Burkholderiales; family Burkholderiaceae_C; genus Rubrivivax. The sequence goes on along the minus strand of CBDUBX010000367.1, from coordinate 73 downwards.
AGCACGAAGTAGCGGCAGTGCGAGCTGATGTCGCGGTAGTCGTCGCCGAACAGGTAGCCGGTGCGGACGATGT
>CBDUBX010000366.1:0-2782 GCA_965365495.1 uncultured Burkholderiales bacterium | reverse complement strand
GGCGCCGGCGGCCGCCGGCGGCGGCGCCACGAGCCGCTGCACGCGCGCGCGCGCCGCGGTGCGGATCTTGTCGGTGATGTCGGCGCCGAGCGTGCGCAGCCCGTCGGCGACGCCGATCTTGGGCTTGGCGACGAAGTCGACTGCGCCGAGCTCGAGCGCCTTCAGCGTCACGTCGGCGCCGCGTTCGGTGAGCGTGCTCACCATCACCACCGGCATCGGCCGCAGCCGCATCAGGCGCTGCAGGAAATCGATGCCGTCCATGCGCGGCATCTCGACGTCGAGCGTGATGACGTCGGGGTTGAGGTTGCGGATCATCTCGCGCGCGACCAGCGGGTCGCTCGCGGCGCCGAGGCAGCGCATGTCGCTCTGGCGGTCGATGATCTCGGCCAGCAGGCCGCGCACCAGCGCCGAATCGTCGACGACGACGACGCCGATCTTGCCGCCCGGGGCCGTTGCCATCGCGTCGCCCCTCAGAACAGGTCGACGCTGCCGCCGGCGGCCGCGGTCGCGGGCTTGACGGCGGCGGCGCGCTCCTGCGCCGCCAGCGCCTCGGTGTTGGCCGACGCCAGCCGCTTGACCATCGCCTTGCCGCTTTGCGGCAGGAAGCACACCTTGCGCGGGTAGATGTCGAGCACGTCCTTGCTCACGACGGTGATGCGCTCGGTGCGCAGGTAGTCGAGCACGAACGCGGTGTTGCGCTCGCCGACGTTGATCGTGTTCATGCCGCTGACGACGGCGCCGCCGCCGAAGACCTTGGCCTCCATCGTCGACCGCGTGGCGCCGCGCTTGACCATCTCGCCGATCAAGAGGTCCATCGCGAAGCTGCCGTAGCGGCCGCTGCCGGCGTCGGTCCCGGAGTCGGGCAGCAGGAAGTGGTTCATGCCGCCGACGCGCTTGTCGCGGTCCCACAGGCACGCGGCGATGCACGAGCCGAGCGTCGTCATCACGAGGATGTCGTCGCTGTCGACGTAGAACTCGCCGGGCAGCACCTTCACCGCTTCGTTGCGGAAGTGCGCGTCGTAGAAGAAGAACGACGCTTCGCCCGGCTTGCGCGGCCGCGCCTTCAGCTGCGCCAGCCGCGCGCTGTCGGCCACGCGCAGCGGCGGCGGCGCGGCGGCGATCGACGGGGACGGCATGGCCAGGCTCATTCGGTGGTTTATCGGCGCAGCCGCGGCGCGGCTTGAACCGACGGCGCGGGTCAAAGCCGCTCGTAGATCGTCTTGCCGCGCAGCCGGAACAGGTCGCGCGACTCGCTGAAGTTCTCCGAGTGGCCGACGTACAGCAGCGCGCCGGGGCGCATCGCGGCGTGCGTGCGCTCGAGCACCTTGCGCTGCGTCGGCGCGTCGAAATAGATCATCACGTTGCGGCAGAACACGAGGTCGAACGGGTCGCCCAATGCGGTCCAGCTCGTGCTCATCAGGTTGAACGGGCGGAACTCGACGAGCCGCGCGAGCTCGGGCTTGACGCGGATGCGGCCGGCGTTCGCGCCGGTGCCGCGCAGGAAGTGGCGCTTCATCCGCTCGGGGCCGAGACCCCGCGCGTCGGCGCCATAGACGCCGGCGCGCGCGGTCGCGAGCACCTTCGTGTCGATGTCGCTGCAGACGATCTTCACCTGCGCATTGGCGCCGAGCGTCTCGACGACGGTCATCGCCAGCGAGTACGGTTCCTCGCCGGTCGACGCGGCGTTGCACCAGATGCGCACCGGGCGCGCGGCGCGCGCGCGCAGATCGTCGACCAGCGCGTGGAAGTGATGGTCCTCGCGGAAGAACGCGGTCAGGTTGGTCGTCAGGCAGTTGACGAACTCCTGCCATTCGGCGTCGCTCGTGTGGCCGTGCTCCAGCGCGCGCAGGTACTCGGCGAACGAGCGATGGCTGGTTTCGCGCAGCCGCCGCGACAGCCGGCTGTAGACCATCGCCTGCTTGCCGGCGTGCAAGCTGATGCCGGCGCGTTGATAGATCAGCTGTCGCACGCGCTCGAAGTCGCCCGGCGTGAGCGTGAACTCCTGCTCGACGGCGGGGGCGACGGCGGCGAAGGCGGCGGTGTCGGTCATGGTGGTGGCGTGAGCGCGGTGCCGAACGCCGTGGAGTCGGGCGCGGCACGGCAGGTTCCTGCGCGAGTGTGGCCGCCGCGGCGCATGGCGATCGCCCGATCTGCACCGCAGCGGCCGCGTTTTTTGCGCCTTTCGCTGCGGCGCCGCGGAAGGCGTGCGCTGCTAGACTTGACTGCGAGCCGGATCACGCCGTACGCCCTCAGCCTTGCATCCCGCCCGGCCTCTCATCGCGTCGTCCGCGCCATCCGCGCCATCCACCGCGCCGGCCGCGGCGGAGCTCGCACCGCTGCAGCTCGAGCAGGCGTTGCGGCTGCTGCGCCAGGCGGGGCAGCCGCTGCCGAGCGGCGATGCGTCCGACCCGGCCTGGCTGCAGACGCTGGTCGACGCGCTCGTCGCGCTGTCGAGCCGCGACGCGCTCACCGGGCTTGCGAACCGGCGCGCGTTCGACGTCGCGCTCGTGCGCGAGATCGATCGCGTCGCGCGCAGCGGCGAGCCGGCGCTGCTGCTGGCGCTCGACATCGATCATTTCAAGGCCGTCAACGACACCTGGGGCCATGCCGCCGGCGACGAGGTGCTGAAGGCGGTGGCCGCGGCGCTGCACGACAGCGTGCGGCCGATGGACCTGGTGGCGCGCACCGGCGGCGAAGAATTCGCGATCATCCTGCCCAACTGCGGCGCCGGCTTCGGCCCGACGGTGGCCGAGCGCGTGCGCAAGCGCGTCGCGCGCACGCC
>CBDUBX010000365.1:0-2782 GCA_965365495.1 uncultured Burkholderiales bacterium | reverse complement strand
GTGCCGCTCTGGCGCAGCAGCTGGTCGACGAGCGTCGTCTTGCCGTGGTCGACGTGGGCGATGATGGCGATGTTGCGGATCGGATGGGTCATGGGGTCAGCCCGGTAGCGCCTGGACTTCGGCCGGGCTCAGCAGTCGGTCGGGAATCAGCTCGCCGGCGGTGACGTGGGCCAGGCCGAGGAACACCGCAGCGTGCGCGCCCGCCGGCTGCGGCGACGGGCCGTAGACGCGCACCGAAGGCGCGTCCGGTGCGTAGGTGCGCCGGCGCAGCCCGCACAGCAGCCGCGCGGCGTCGGCGGCGTCGACGTGCAGCGCGGGCCGGTCGGCGAGCAGCACGTCGGGCGGCAGCAGCCGCGCGGCGCGCGCGTCGTCGTCGAGCGCAGCGAGCGCGTCGATCGCCAGCGCGTCGGCGACATCGAGCCCGCCGCTGGCGGTGCGGCGCAGCGCCGCGAGGGGGGCGCCGCAGCCGAGCGCCGCGCCGAGGTCTTCGGCCAGCGTGCGCACGTAAGTGCCCTTGCTGCACGCGACGTCGACGACGAGCTCGTCGCCGGCGAACGCAACGACGTCGATCGCATGGATCGTCACGCGTCGCGGCGCGCGCTCGACGTCGACGCCGGCGCGCGCCCACGCGTACAGCGCGCGGCCGCGGTGCTTCAGCGCCGAATGCATCGGCGGCGTCTGGTCGACCGTGCCGACGAGCGCCGCACACGCTGTCTTGACCGCAGCCGCGTCGACGCCGTCGATCGGCCGCTGCGCGACGACGTCGCCCTCGCGGTCGCCGGTGGTCGTCGTCACGCCCAGGCGCAGCGTCGCGCGGTAGCGCTTGTCGGCGTCGAGCACGGCCTGCGCGAACTTCGTCGCCGCGCCGAAGGCCAGCGGCAGCAGCCCGGTCGCGAGCGGGTCGAGCGTGCCGGTGTGGCCGCCCTTGGCCGCGCGAAGCAGTGCCATCGCCTTGCGCAGCGCGTCGTGGCTCGACCAGCCGAGCGGCTTGTCGAGCAGCAGCACGCCGTGCAGCGCGCGGCGCGCGATCCGCGCGCGCGCGGATCGCGGCGGCGCTTCGGCATTGCGCGCGTCGACACGCGCCGCCGGCGCCTCGGTCGTGGGCACTGCGGTCAATCCTTGGCCCGCTCCGCGTTCGCCTTGGCGATCAGCGCCGACAGGTCGGCGGCGCGCTCGGTCGTCTGGTCGTAGCGGAAGTGCAGCGTCGGCACGGTGTGGATCGCCAGCCGCTTGAACAAGCCGTTGCGCAGATAGCCGGCGGCCTCGTTCAGCGCCGCGGCGCTGTCTTCGGGCGTGCCGACCAGCACCGAGAAATAGACCTGCGCGTGGGCGTAGTCGGGCGACACCTCGACGGCGTTGATCGTCACCATGCCGAGCCGCGGGTCCTTCAACTCGCGGATCAGCTCGGCGACGTCGCGCTGGATCTGGTCGGCGACGCGAAAGCTGCGATTGATGGTCGATCTCTTGTGCCTCATGGTCGGTGCTCCCAAACGGAAAGCCCCGCACGAGCGGGGCCGCCGGGATCAAGTGCCAATGCGCGGATCCGGCTCCGCCGGTTCGCTGCATGCGCAGCGACCGGGAGGGAGCGGGCCTCGAGCTACAGCGTGCGCGCGATTTCCTTGACTTCGAAGAACTCGAGCTGGTCGCCTTCGCGGATGTCGTTGTAGTTCTTCAGCTTGATGCCGCACTCGAAGCCTTCCTTGACTTCGCGCACGTCGTCCTTCATCCGCTTCACCGATTCGATCTCGCCGGTGTAGATCACCGTGTGGTCGCGCAGCAGGCGGAAGCGCGACCCGCGGATCACCTGGCCGGCGGTGATCATGCAGCCGGCGACGGTGCCGATCTTGCTGGCGACGAACACCTGGCGGATCTCGGCGGTGCCGATGACTTCCTCGCGCTGTTCGGGCGCGAGCATCCCGCCCATCGCCGCCTTGATCTCGTCGACCGCGTCGTAAATGATCGTGTAGTACTTCAGCTCGACGCCGTTGGCTTCGGCCAGCTTGCGCGCGCCGGCATCGGCGCGGGTGTTGAAGCCGATGACCACCGCCTTCGACGCGATCGCGAGGTTGACGTCGCTCTCGGTGATGCCGCCGACCGCGGCGTGGACGATCTGCACCCGCACCTCGGGCGTGCTGAGCTTGACGAGGCTCTGCGCCAGCGCCTCCTGCGAGCCCTGGACGTCGGCCTTGACGATCAGCGACAGCGTCTGCGTCTGGCCCTCGCCCATGTTCTCGAACATGCCCTCGAGCTTCGCGGCCTGGCGCTTGTTCAGCGTGACCTCGCGGTACTTGCCCTGGCGGAACGTGGCGATCTCGCGCGCACGCCGCTCGTCGGCCAGCACCATGAAGTCGTCGCCGGCCTGCGGCACCTCGGTCAGCCCCTGGATCTCGACCGGCAGGCTCGGGCCGGCGGCGTCGGTCGGCCGACCGTCCTCGTCGAGCATCGCGCGCACGCGGCCGTAGCTGCTGCCGGCCAGGACGATGTCGCCCTTCTTCAGCGTGCCGCTCTGCACGAGCACTGTGGCCACCGGGCCGCGGCCCTTGTCGAGCCGCGCCTCGATGACGAGGCCCTTGGCCGCAGCGTCGGTCGGCGCTCCGAGCTCGAGCACTTCGGCCTGCAGCAGCACCTGCTCGAGCAGCGCGTCGATGCCCTGCCCGGTCTTGGCCGACACCGGCACGAACGGCGAATCGCCGCCGAAGTCCTCGGGGATCACGCCTTCGGCGACGAGCTCGCTCTTCACGCGCTCGACGTTGGCGTCGGGCTTGTCGATCTTGTTCATCGC
>CBDUBX010000364.1:0-2789 GCA_965365495.1 uncultured Burkholderiales bacterium | reverse complement strand
GCGCGAAGATCATCTACGCCTACTGCGAGGCGACGGTGCCCAAGATCAGCATCGTCACACGCAAGGCGATGGGCGGCGCCTATGTCGCGATGGGTTCGAAGCAGATGCGCACCGACCTCGCGTTCGCATGGCCGACCGCGCAGATCGCGGTGATGGGCCCCGAGCCGGCGGTGCGGCTGCTGTACCGCGAAGACCTGAGAAAGGCCGCCGACCCGGCGGCGCGCGAGCGCGAGCTCGTCGAGGCCTACCGCGAGCAGTTCTTCAACCCGTACCGCGCTGCCGACGTGGGCCAGATCGACGAGGTCATCGAGCCGCGCGAAACCCGCCCGCGGCTGGCGCGAGCGCTCGAGATCCTGCGCACCAAGGTGCAGGTCAACCCGTCGAAGAAGCACGGCCTGTCGCCGACCTGAGCGACGAGACACGGCGCGCGACCAGCAGCGACAGGAGACACGGATGGCCGAACGACGGCAACCGCAAGGCAGGCGCGGCAACGGGCTGCTGCTCGGCGCTTTCGGGCTGCTCGGCTGGCTCGCGCTGACGCGCACCGGGCGTGACGACGGCGATGAAGCCGCCGCCGATCACGCCGCGGACGGCGACGCCTGGCCCGACAGCGGGTGGCCGGCACCCGGCGTCGCCGTCGACGACGACATCGATCCCGAACGCGTCGCCGCGATCGTCACCGCGGTGCTCGCGCACCGCGCGGTGCTGCGTCGCGAAGCCGCGCCGGTGATGCGCAGCTACTGGCCCGGCAGCCTGCTGTATGCGTCGCGCTGGGTCGGTGCCGGGCGGGTGCGCCAGAACACCACGTGGCATCGGAGGGCGCGCTGATGCGGCGCTACACCTTGCGCGTGCGCGGCCGCGAGATCGTCGTCGACGTGCAGGAGCGGTCGGCCGACCGCTTCGACGTCGTCGTCGGCGGCGAGCGCTACGACGTGACGATCGCCGGCGACCGCAACGTGCACGGCGCGAGCGTCGCGCGCAGCCGTTCGCCGGCGGCGTCGCCGGTGCCGGCGTTGCCGGCCGACACCGGCGCGCTCGCCGACGCCGGCGTGCCGCCGCGGTCGGCGGCGCCGCGGCCGACGCCGGTGCCGCCTTCGCCGCCGCCGCTGCCCGGCCGCCGCGGGCCGGGTCGCGGCGCGGCGACGGTGCTGCGCACGCCGATGCCGGGGACGATCCTCGAGGTCAGCGTCGCCGTCGGCGACGAAGTCGACCGCGGGCAGCAGATCGCGGTGCTCGACGCGATGAAGATGCACAACGTCATCGGCGCGCCGCGCGCCGGTGTCGTCGCCGAGATTTACGTCGAGGCCGGCCAGGCGGTGGCCAGCGGCGTCGCGATCGCGCGATTCGTCGACACGCCGTCGGCCTGACGGCGCTCGCGCCACGCGCTGTCGAACCGACGGCCGCCCGCACGCGCCGTCGACCCCGAAGCGTTGGCGGCGGACCTCGTCGCCACGCGGTGGCGGCGCTGCACCTTTGTGCGAGGTCAAGGTGCGCCGCAGGCCAGCCCCTATCGTGAGCGTCGCGTTCGCCCGAGGGCGGCGCCGCGGTGCGCCGCGGCGCAACGACGCGCCCGGGGTCAGGGGGAAGAAGAAATGTTCAATCAGCGCATCCGTCACGTGATGGAGCCGATCGCGCAGGTCACGGTGTCGCCGGACGGCTCGGTGGCCGACGCCGCGCAGCTGATGGTCTGCGACCACGTGACGGCGGTGCTCGTCGTCGACGCCGGGCAGGCGCTGCGCGGCATCTTCACGCCGATCGACGCGGTGCGCCGCGTGATCGCCCGCGGGCTCGATCCGCGGGCGACGCCGCTGTCGTCGGTGATGACGCGCGACCCGCACACCGTCGGCCCCGACACCGCGTTCGGCCGGGCGCTGCGGCTGATGCAGGAGCACGGCTGGCGCCAGCTGCCGGTGGTCGAGGCGGGCCGCGTTGTCGGCATCGTCCACGCGCGCGTCGCGCTCGACCCCGAGCTCGAGGAGTTCGCCGTCGAAGCCCAGCGCCGCGACGACTACAGCGTCGACGCCGCGTGATCCGAGCCGCGCGCAGGGCGATGGCGGCGCGCCGCGGCGCGGGCCTGGCGCGTGCGGCGATACTCGCCGGCCGATGCTGCTGCTGACCCGAACCCACCGCCGCCGCCTGTCGGGCTGGCTCGTCGCGGCGATGCTGCTGGTGCAGGCGCTGGTGTTCGGCCACGCCTGCGCGGCGGAACACGCCGCCACACCGGCAGAGGCCACTGCCGCGGCGCACACCGGCGCCGGCTGCGACGGCGCGTTCGACGCCGCCGACGAAGCGGCTGTCGACGGCGCGCTGTGCGCGGCGCATTGCGACCCGACCGCCCAGCGCCCGCCGCTCGGCGGTGCGCTGGACGTTCCTCCGGTGGTCGCGTTGCCGCTGCTGGCGCCGCCGGTGTTGGCCATGGGCGAACCCCCGGCACGATCGTCGGCGCATGCCCAAAGCGTCGGCGCGCCGCCGCCGGGCTGGCCACCGCTGTACTTGTTGCACCGCGTGCTGCGCACTTGACGCGCCGGGGCCGCGGCGTCGCACCGACGCCCGTCGCCCCTCTCCTCGCTGCCCTCGATTCCGGTACCGACGCGTCGCGTCGGCGCCGACGGCAATCCCGATGGAGAACGCATGCCTTGTGCCCACCCGGCGTCGCCCGCTCGCGGCGCCACCCCACCGTTCGCACGCCGTGCACGCCGCCACCCGACGACGATCGTCGTCGCGGCCATGCTCGGCGCGCTGCTGCCTGTGGCGGCCGCGATCGCCGCACCGCGCGATGTCGCTACCGC
>CBDUBX010000363.1:0-2791 GCA_965365495.1 uncultured Burkholderiales bacterium | reverse complement strand
TGCAGCCGACGACGCAGGTCGCCATTGGCAGCGAGCTGTCGGGCACCGTGACGCGCGTCCTCGTCGACGTCAACGACCGCGTGAAGAAGGGCCAGGTGCTCGTCGAGCTCGACCCGGCGCGGCTGCGCGACCAGGTCTCGGGCGCGCGCGCGGCGCTGGCCGCGGCCGAGGCGGCGGTGCAGCAGGCGCAGGCGAGCCGGCTCGAAGCGCGCGGCAACCTCGACCGCTTGCGCGAGGTGCACCGGCTGTCGGGCGGCCAGGTGCCGTCGCAATCCGAGATGGCCGCGGCCGAGGCGGCGCTGGCGCGTGCCGAGGCCAACGTTGCCAGCACGCGCGCCAGCGTGGCGCAGGCGCGGTCGACGCTGAGCTCCAACGAGACCAACCTGACGAAGGCGTCGATCCGCTCGCCGATCGACGGCGTCGTGCTGTCGCGCGCCGTCGAGCCCGGCAACGCAGTGGCGGCGTCGCTGCAGGCGGTGACGCTGTTCACGCTGGCCGAGGACCTGACGCGGATGAAGCTGCAGGTCAACATCGACGAAGCCGACGTCGGCCAGGTCGCGATCGGCCAGCCGGCCGAATTCACCGTCGCCGCGTACCCGACGCGCCGCTGGCCGGCGCGGATCACGCGCGTCGGCCTCGGGTCGACGACCAAGGACAACGTCGTCACCTACCTTGCCGACCTCGCGGTCGACAACCCCGACGGCGCGCTGCGCCCCGGCATGACCGCGACCGCGACGGTGACGACGGTGCACCGCGCCGACGCGCTGCTGGTGCCCAACGCCGCGCTGCGCTTCAGCCCCGACGCCGCCGCGGCGGCGGCCAGCGCGGGGTCGGCGGCCAACGACAGCCTGCTCGCGAAGATGATGCCGCGCCCGCCGCGCTTCGGCGGCGGCCAGCGCCGTGTCGTCACCGACACCGCGCGCGTGCGCCAGGTGTGGGTGCTCGAACAGGGCCGGCCGACGCCGGTGGCGGTGACGCCGGGGGTCAGCGACGGCCGCATGACCGAGGTCGTCGGCGGCGACCTGCGCGAAGGCGCGGCAGTGATCGTCGCGCAACTCGCCGGCGGCGACGCGCGTTGAACCGCGACCGCGCCGGCGCCGTCGACGCCGTGGCCGAGCCGCTGATCCGCCTGCGCGGCCTCGGCAAGGTCTACGGCCGCGGCGAGGCCGCGGTGCAGGCGCTGCGCGACGTCGACCTCGACATCGACGACGGCGAGTTCGTCGCGATCATGGGGCCGAGCGGTTCGGGCAAGTCGACCGCGATGAACATCCTCGGCTGCCTCGACAGCCCGAGCGTCGGCAGCTACCGCTTCCGCGGCGCGCCGGTCGAGCACCTCGACCGCGACCAGCGCGCGCTGCTGCGCCGCGCCCACCTCGGCTTCGTCTTCCAGGGGTTCAACCTGCTGGCGCGGACGACCGCGCTCGAGAACGTCGAGCTGCCGCTGCTGTACCGCGGCGAGCCGGCCGCGGCGCGGCATGCCGCAGCGCGCGCCGCGCTGACGTCGGTCGGCCTCGACGGCCGCGAGCACCACACGCCGTCGGAGCTGTCGGGCGGCCAGCAGCAGCGCGTCGCGATCGCGCGCGCGCTCGTCACGCGGCCGACGGTGCTGCTCGCCGACGAGCCCACCGGCAACCTCGACACGCAGCGCAGCCGCGAAATCATGGAGCTGCTCGTCGCGCTGAACGCCGAGCGCGGCATCACCGTGCTGATGGTCACCCACGAGAGCGACATGGCGGCCTACGCCGGGCGCACGGTGCGCTTCGTCGACGGCCGCGTCGCGTCGGACACCGCGAACCCGCGGCGCGACGCGGCGAGCGCGCCGTCGTCGCCCGCTGCGCCGCCGACGCACGCTCCGGCCGGGAGCTGACGCGATGCTTTGGAACACGCTGCTGCTCGCGCTGCGCGAGATCCGGCGCAACCTGCTGCGGTCGTTCCTGACGACGCTCGGCATCGTCATCGGCGTCGCCGCGGTGATCACGATGGTCACCGTCGGCAACGGCGCGACGCGCGCGATCTCGACGCAGATCTCGAGCCTCGGCACGAACCTGCTGATGCTGCGGCCGGGGCAGCGGCTGGGACCGGGGCGCGACTCGGGCGGCGCGCCGCCGTTTCGCATCGACGACGCAGCGGCGATCGAAGCGCAGATCAGCGGCGTGCGCGCGGTCGCGCCGCAGGCCACCGCGGCGGCGACCGCGGTCTACGGCGCGAAGAACTGGTCGACGATCGTCTTCGGCACGACCAACGACTACTTCACGACCAACAACTGGACGATCGCCGAAGGCCGCACGTTCGAGCCCGCCGAGGAGCGCGCCGGCGCCGCGGTGTGCGTGATCGGCGCGACGGTGCGGCGCGAGCTGTTCGGCGCCGCCGACCCGATCGGCTCGCGGCTGCGGCTGCGCCAGGTGAGCTGCGAGATCGTCGGCCTGCTGCAGGGCAAGGGGCAGGCGGCGATGGGCAACGACCAGGACGACGTCGTCGTGATGCCGATCGCCGCGGTGCAGCGGCGCTTCACCGGCAGCGCCAACGTCAACACGCTGATGGTGTCGCTCGACGACGGCGTCGACGCCGAGCGTGTGAAAGGCGCGCTGACGCAGCTGTTGCGCGAGCGGCGCAAGCTCGCCGACGCCGAGGAGAGCAACTTCAGCGTCCTCGACACCAAGCAGCTCGGCGAGACGCTGTCGGGGACGACGCGCGTGATGACGATGCTGCTCGGCGCGGTGGCGGCGGTGAGCCTGCTCGTCGGCGGCATCGGCATCATGAACATCATGCTCGTCAGCGTCACCGAGCGCAC
>CBDUBX010000362.1:0-2806 GCA_965365495.1 uncultured Burkholderiales bacterium | reverse complement strand
GCCGGCGACATCCGCGCGGCGTGGGAGATCGCCGAGCGCCACCACCTGCACAAGCCGGTCGTCGAGCAGCCGCAGTACCACCTGTTCCACCGCCAGCGCGTCGAGCAGGAATACGCGCGGCTGTACGACGACATCGGCCTCGGGCTGACGACGTGGAGCCCGCTGGCCAGCGGCCTGCTCACCGGCAAGTACCGCCACGGTGTGCCCGACGGTAGCCGCGGCGCGCTCGACAACATGGCCTTCCTGCGCGACGGGCTGACCGACGCGACGAAGAACGCGGCGGTCGCGCGGCTCGAGCCGATCGCCGCCGACCTCGGCTGCACGCTGGCGCAGCTGGCGATCGCGTGGGCGGCGAAGCACCCGCGCGTGTCGAGCGTGATCACCGGCGCGTCGACCGCCGAACAGTTGAAGAGCAACCTCGGCGCGGTCGACGTCCTCGAACGGCTGACGCCCGAGGCGATGGCGCGGATCGACGCCGCCACCGCGCTGGTCGCGTGAAGCGCGGCGCCGGCGACGCCGGCGGGCCGGGCGCGGCCGGCGGTGCGACCGCAGGCCCGCCCGGCGGCGCCGGCGAACGCCTCTTCGCGCTCGCGCGGCGCGTTGCCGACGCGCACCGCGCACTCGCGCCGCGGTTCGCGTTCGTTTCCGGGTCGACCGTCGACGGCAGCGCCGACGAGCGTTCCGACGTCGACATGAGCATCGTCTTCGACGCGCTGCCCGACGAAGCCGCGCTGCGCGCCGCCACCGCGGAGATCGGCGAGCCGTGGCACTGGCACCACGGCTGCGTCGACGATGGCGCGATCGTCGTCGCGTTGCGGGTCGACGTGGTCGAGGTGCAGATCGTCTACGCGACGCGCGCCGCGTTCGACCGCGACCTCGACACGGTGCTCGTCGACCACGCCGCCGACACGCCGAACCACAAGCTCGCCGAAGGCGTCGCCAAGGCGCTGCCGCTCGCCGGCGACGCCGACGTCGCCGCGCGAAAGCAGCGCGTCGCGGCGTTTCCGCCGGCGCTCGGCCGCGCGATGATCGACCACGCGCTGTCGGCGCCGCGGCTCGGCTGGCGCGGCATCGCACAGCTCGTCGAGCGCGACGCCGCGGTGTGGTGCCGCGAGGTGCAGGTCGACGCCTGCTATGCGCTGCTGCTGGCGCTGGCCGGGTTGAACCAGCGCTACTTCACGCGGTTTCAGTTCAAGCGGCTGACGCGGTTCTGCGATTCGCTGGCGATCGCGCCCCCCGCTCTCGCAGTGCGGATCACGACGCTGCTGGCGGCGCCGTCGCGCGCCGCGTTCGATGCGCTGCACGCGCTCGAAGGCGAAGTCGTCGACCTCGTCGCCGCTCACCGCCCCGACGTCGACGTCGAAGCGGCGCGGCGGCGCCACGCGGTGTGGCGCGAGCCGTCGCGGTGAACGACCGCGGCGCGCTGCGCCAAGCAACGACAACGCTGCAGTGGACGACGCGCGGCCGCGGGCTGCACGAGATCACCGCCGACGTCGCCGCGTGGGTCGCAGCCGCCGGCATCGACGACGGCCTGCTGACGCTATTCGTCCGCCACACGTCGGCCAGCCTGCTGGTGCAGGAAAACGCCGACGCCGACGTGCGCGGCGACCTCGACCGGTTCTTCGCGCGGCTCGTGCCCGACGGCGACGCGATCTTCCGCCACCGCAGCGAAGGCGACGACGACATGCCGGCGCACGTCCGCGCCGCGCTGACCGCGGTGCAGCTGGCGGTGCCGGTGGCGGCTCGCCGCCTCGCGCTCGGCACGTGGCAGGGGCTGTATCTGTGGGAGCACCGGCTGCGGCCGCATCGGCGCGAAGTGGCGCTGCATCTGATCGGCACCTGAGCGGCCCGTGGGGTTCGCGAAACGCGCCGGTGACCGTGCCGATGGCGCCCTCTCGGGTCGCGCCGCGCCCGCCGCGGGTCACGCGCGGCCGGCGCGGCCCGCGACACACCGTCGCCGTCGCCGCCGTCGTCGCCCGCCGCGCGCGCCGGCAGGTCGCCGGCGAACCCGTGGCCGCCGCCCGGCGACGCCGCGACCAGCGACCGGGTGTAGTCGTGTTCGGGCGCGAGAAGCACGCGCTCGGTCGACCCGTGCTCGACGACGCGGCCGCGGTGCATCACGATCAGCCGGTCGGTGACGTGGCGCAGCACCGCGAGGTCGTGGGCGACGATCAACAGCGTCAGCCCACGCTCGTCCTTCAGGTCGAGCAGCAGGTTCAGCACCTGGCTGCGCACCGACACGTCGAGCGCCGACACCGGCTCGTCGAGGATCAGCAGGCCCGGGTCGTTGACCAGCGACCGCGCGATCGCCACGCGCTGCTTCTGGCCGCCGCTGAGCTCGTGCGGGAAGCTCGCCGCGAGCGTCGGCGACAGGCCGACGCGCTGCAGCAACGCGGCGACGCGCGCGTCGACGACGGCCGCGGCGACGCGCGGCTGCTGCACGACGAGCGGTTCGGCGACGAGGTCGCGCACGCGCATGCGGCCGTTCAGCGCCTCGGAGCTGTCCTGCAGCACCGCCTGCACGCGGCGGCGGAACGGCGCCAGCGCGGGGCGCGACCGCAAGTCGAGCGGCCGGCCGTCGAAGTCGATGCGCCCGGCGGTCGGCGCGACGAGCTGCAGGATCATTCGTGCGAGCGTCGTCTTGCCGCTGCCACTCTCGCCGGCGATGCCCACCGATTCGCCGGCGGCGAGCGACAGCGACACGTCGGCGACCGCGTCGACCGGCGCGCGGCCGCGGCGCGCGACGAAGCGCCGCGATACGCCGCGCACGTCGAGCAGCGGCGCGGCTGGCGGCGCCGCCGGCGCC
>CBDUBX010000361.1:0-2818 GCA_965365495.1 uncultured Burkholderiales bacterium | reverse complement strand
AGACGACCACCGGCCCGCTCGGCCAGGGGCTGGCCAACGCGGTCGGCATGGCGCTCGCCGAGAAGCTGCTCGCCGCCGAGTTCAACCGCCCCGGCCACGCGATCGTCGACCACCGCACGTGGGTCTTCGTCGGCGACGGCTGCCTGATGGAAGGCATCAGCCACGAAGCCTGCGCGCTCGCCGGGGCGTGGCGCCTCGCCAAGCTGACCGCGCTGTACGACAGCAACGGCATCAGCATCGACGGCGACGTCGCGCCGTGGTACGTCGACGACGTCGTGCGGCGTTTCGAGGCCTACGGCTGGCAGGTCGTCGGCCCGGTCGACGGCCACGACGTCGCGGCGATCGCCTCCGCGCTGGCGCAGGCCGAATCGGCCGCCAATACCAAGCCGACGCTCGTCGTCTGCACGACGCGCATCGGCAAAGGCTCGCCGAACCGCGCCGGCACCGCCAAGGCGCACGGCGAGCCGCTCGGCGTCGACGAGATCGCGCTCACCCGCACCGAGCTGGCGTGGGAGGACGAACCGTTCGTGCTGCCCGAGGCGGTGTATTCGGCGTGGGACGCGCGCGACGCCGGCGCCGCTGCGCAGCAGCGCTGGACCGACACCTTCGCCGCCTACGCCGACGCCCATCCGCAGCTCGCCGCCGAGTTCACGCGGCGGATGCGCGGCGCGCTGCCGGCCGATTTCGACGCGCTCGTCGCGTCGACGCTCGCCGCAGCCGACGCGAAAGGGGAGGCGGTCGCGTCGCGCAAGGCGAGCCAGATCGCACTCGAAGCGTTCACCGAGCGGCTGCCCGAACTGCTCGGCGGCAGCGCCGACCTCACCGGGTCGAACCTGACGAACACGCGCCACACGCCGGCGCTGCGCTTCGACGCCGCGACCGGCGCGCCCAACGGCGGCCGTCATGAACGGCATCGCCCTGCACGGCGGCTTCATCCCGTACGGCGGCACGTTCCTCACGTTCAGCGACTACAGCCGCAACGCGATCCGCATGGCGGCACTGATGAAGCGGCGCGTGATCCACGTCTTCACGCACGACTCGATCGGCCTCGGCGAAGACGGGCCGACCCACCAGAGCGTCGAGCACGCCGCCAGCCTGCGGCTGATTCCGAACCTCGACGTCTGGCGCCCGGCCGACACCGCCGAGACGGTCGTCGCGTGGGCGACGGCGCTGGCGCAGGCCGACCGGCCGACGGCGCTGCTGCTGTCGCGCCAGTCGCTGCCCTACCTGCCGAAGCCGACGACCGACGACATCGCCCGCGGCGGCTACGTGCTCGCCGAACCGTCCGAGGTCGGAGCGCGGTCACGGCGCGCGCAGGTCGTGCTCGTCGCCACCGGCAGCGAAGTGGCGCTGGCGCTGCACGCGCAGCAGGCGCTGGCCGAGCAGCGGATCGCCGCGCGCGTTGTCAGCGTACCGAGCACGACGGTGTTCGACCGCCAGCCGACGGCGTACCGGCGCAGCGTGCTGCCCGACGGCGTGCCGCGCGTCGCGATCGAAGCCGGCGTGACCGACGGCTGGTGGAAGTACGGCTGCGCGGCGGTGGTCGGCCTCGACCGCTACGGCGAAAGCGCACCGGCACCGAAGCTGTTCGAGCACTTCCACTTCACGGTCGACAACGTCGTCGCGGTGGTGCGCAAGGTGCTGCGCAAGTGACCTTGCCGCTCAGCGCACGGATGATCGTCGCTGCGGCAACGCACGTCCTGCGCCCTGGCAATCGCGCAACCGCCACAGCGAACCGTCTGCGGCGGTCGAGTGTCTGTCGCCGCCGCCGGCTGTTCGCGGCTCACCACGATCACCGTGCCGTGCGTGAAAATCGATCTGAAGAGCCCCCCATCGAAGGAGTGACCCCGCCATGACCCTCAAAGTCGGCATCAACGGCTTCGGCCGCATCGGACGCATGGTGTTCCGCGCCGCGGTGCAGAACTTCCCCGGCATCGAGATCGTCGCGATCAACGACCTGCTCGAGCCCGACTACCTCGCCTACATGCTGAAGTACGACAGCGTGCACGGCCGCTTCAAGGGCGACATCGCGGTCGACGGCAGCACGCTCGTCGTCGACGGCAAGCGCATCCGCCTGACCGCGCTGAAAGACCCGGCCGAGCTGAAGTGGGGCAACGTCGGCGCCGACGTCGTCGTCGAGTCGACGGGGCTGTTCCTGACCAAGGAGACGTGCCAGAAGCACCTCGACGCCGGCGCGAAGAAGGTGATCCAGAGCGCGCCCAGCAAGGACGACACGCCGATGTTCGTCTACGGCGTCAACCACGACCGCTACGCCGGCGAGGCGATCGTCAGCAACGCCAGCTGCACGACGAACTGCCTCGCGCCGGTGGCCAAGGTGCTGCACGACACGTGGGGCATCAAGCGCGGTCTGATGACGACGGTGCACGCCGCGACGGCGACGCAGAAGACCGTCGACGGGCCGAGCAACAAGGACTGGCGCGGCGGCCGCGGCATCCTCGAGAACATCATTCCGAGCAGCACCGGCGCGGCCAAGGCGGTCGGCAAGGTGATCCCCGCGCTCGACAAGAAGCTCACCGGGATGGCGTTCCGCGTGCCGACTTCGGACGTCTCGGTCGTCGACCTCACCGTCGAGCTCGCAAAGGAAGCGAGCTACGCCGACATCTGCGCGGCGATGAAGAAGGCCAGCGAAGGCGCGATGAAGGGCGTGCTCGGCTACACCGAGGACAAGGTCGTGGCGACCGACTTCCGCGGCGAAGCGAGAACCAGCGTGTTCGACGCCGACGCCGGCATCGCGCTCGATCCGACCTTCGTCAAGGTCGTCGCGTGGTACGACAACGAGTGGGGCTACTCGAACAAG
>CBDUBX010000360.1:0-2822 GCA_965365495.1 uncultured Burkholderiales bacterium | reverse complement strand
TGCGCAACACCTACTGGCTGCTCGCGCTGTCGATGGTGCCGACCGTGCTCGGCGCGTGGATCGGCGTACAGACCGGCATCGTCGCCGGGCTAGGCGGCGTGATGGGCCTCGTCGTCTTTTTGGGCGGCGCGTTCGGCTTCATGTTCGCGATCCAGAAATTCCGCAACTCGGCCGCCGGCGTGCCGATCCTGCTTGGCTTCACGTTCTTCATGGGGCTGATGCTGTCGCGGCTGCTCGGCGCGGTGCTCGGGCTGGCCAACGGCGCGAGCTTGATCATGACCGCGTTCGCGGGCACCGGCGCGGTGTTCCTCGGCATGGCGATGCTGTCCACCGTCGTCAAGCGCGACCTGAGCGGGATGGCCAAGTTCCTGTTCATCGGCATGATCCTGCTGCTCGTCGCGATGGTCGCCAACGTGTTCCTGCAGAGCAGCGCGCTGATGGTCACGCTGTCGGTGCTGGCGATCGGCATCTTCTCGGCGTTCATCCTCGTCGACCTGCGCCGCATCCAGACCGGCGAGGAGACGAACTACATCACCGCGACGCTCGGCGTGTACCTGAGCCTGTACAACGTGTTCTCGAACCTGCTCGCGCTGCTCGGCATCTTCGGCGGCGACGAGTGACCGATGCGCGTCGGCGGGTAGTCCCCGCCGCGTGACCGACGGGGCCCGCGGGCCCCGTCTTGTTTTTCCGCGCGGCCGCGTCAGCCGTGGTCGAACACCGCGATGCTTTCGACGTGCGCGGTGTGCGCGAACATGTTGACGACGCCGGCGCGGCTGCAGCGGTAGCCGGCGCGGTGCACGAGCAGCCCGGCGTCGCGCGCCAGCGTCGCCGGGTTGCAGCTGACGTAGACGATGCGCCGCGGCAGCGTCCATTCGTCGCGCGGCGCGGCGTGCAGCTCGGCGAGCGCCTTGGCAAGCGCGAACGCGCCTTCGCGTGGCGGGTCGACGAGCCAGCCGTCGGCCGGGCCGATCGCGGCGACGTCGTCGGCGTCGACCGCGAACAGGTCGCGCGTGTCGAACGTCGCTCGGTCGGCGAGCCCGTTGCGCGCGGCGTTGGCGCGCGCCCGCGCGACCAGCGCGGCGCTGCCTTCGATGCCGAGCACCGCGCGAGCGCGCGTCGCCAGCGGCAGCGTGAAGTTGCCGAGGCCGCAGAACCAGTCGACGATGCGGTCGTTCGGCCGCGGGTCGAGCAGCGCGATGGCGCGGTCGACGAGCACGCGGTTGACGCGCGCGTTGACCTGTGTGAAGTCGGTCGGCCGGAAGGCGAGCGTGACGCCGAACGACGGCAGCGTGTAGGCGAGCTCGGCGGCGCCGTCGTCGAGCGGCCGCGCGGTGTCGGGGCCCTTCGGCTGCAGCCACCACTGCACCCGATGGCGCGCGCCGAAGTCGCGCAGCCGCTGCCGGTCGCGATCGCCGAGCGGCTCGAGGTGGCGCAGCACCAGCGCGACGATGTCGTCGCCGCGCGCGAGCTCGATCTGCGGCAGGCGGTCGCGGCCGTCCATCGCGCCGATCAGCGCGCGCAGCTCGGGCAGCAACGCGCCGACGCGCTGCGGCAGCACCGGACACACCGTCATGTCGGCGACGTAGCGCGACGCGCGCTCGTGGAAGCCGACCAGCACAACGCCCTTCTTCGCGACCCAACGCACCGACAGCCGCGCGCGGTCGCGGTAGTGCCACGCCAGCCCTTCGAGCGGTCGCAGCACGCGCTCCGCGCGCACCTTGCCGAGGTGCGCGAGCTGGTCTTCGAGCACACGCTGCTTGACCGCGACCTGCGCCGAAGGGTGCAAATGCTGCACCTTGCAGCCGCCGCACGCGCCGGCGTGCAAGCCGAAGTGCGGACACCCGGGCGACACGCGCTGCGCGCTCTCGCGCCGCAACGCGGTCATCGTCGCCTGCTCCCACTGGTTCTTGCGCCGCGTGACCGCGACCGCGACGTGCTCGCCGGGCAGCGCGCCGTCGACGAACACGACCTTGCCGTCGGCGCGGTGCGCCACGCCCTGCCCTTGCAGGTCGAGCGACTCGATGCGCAGCACCTCGTCGTCGGCCGCGGCCGACGTGCCGCCGTCAGCCGCCGACCGATCGCCGCCGCGCGCGTCGCGCGGCGCCGCGCTCACCGCGGCGGCAGCAGCCGCATCGGGTCGACCGGCTTGCCCTGGCGGCGGATCTCGAAATGCAGTTGCACGCGGTCGGCGTCGGTGTTGCCCATGTCGGCGATGCGCTGGCCGCGCCGGACGACCTGGTCTTCCTTGACCAGCAGGCTCTGGTTGTGCGCGTAGGCGGTGAGGTAGTTGTTGTTGTGCTTGACGATGACGAGATTGCCGTAGCCGCGCAGCCCCGACCCGGCGTAGACGACGCGGCCGTCGGCCGCGGCAAGCACCGGGTCGCCGGCGCGGCCGGCGAGGACCAGCCCCTTGGTCTTGCCGTCGTCGAAACCGGCGGCCACCGGCCCGGACGCGGGCCATGCCCAATCGATGTCGTCGTCGGCATCGCGCGGCGCCGGCGTCACCGGCGCGGCCGCCGACGCCGCGGCGACGGCCGGCGTTGCCGCCGCCACAGCCGGCGGCGGCGCCGAAGCCGCGACCACCGGCGGCCGCACGTCGATGCGCGGCGGCGGCGCCCCGGCGGTCGCCGGCGGCACGACGCGCAGCACCTGGCCGACTTCGATGATGTCGGGGTTCTCCAGCTGGCTCCAGCGCGCGATGTCGCGCCAATTCTGGCCGTGGTCGAGGCCGATGCGGATCAGCGTGTCGCCGGGTTTGACCGTGTAGTAACCGGGCTTGCCGGCGTTCTCGGCGCCCGGCAGCGGCGGTCGGGCCGTCGATG
>CBDUBX010000359.1:0-2824 GCA_965365495.1 uncultured Burkholderiales bacterium | reverse complement strand
CCGGTGCCGAAGAAGCTGCCCGCGCGGCCGACGGTGCGGTCGATGTACTGGTCGACGACGACGAAGGTGCCGGGCGGCAGATCGGCGCGAAGCGCGCCGACCGCCGACAGCGACAGCACGTCGGTCGCGCCGATCGACTTCAGCGCCGCGATGTTGGCGCGGTAGTTGACCTCGCCGGGCGGGATGCGGTGCCCACGGCCGTGGCGCGGCAGGAAGGCCAGCTCGACGCCGCCGAGCCGGCCGCGGAAGACCGCGTCCGACGGCCTCCCCCACGGCGTGTCGCCGACGTCGATCCAGCGCGTGTCTTCGAGGCCGTCGAGGTCGTACAGCCCGCTGCCGCCGACGATCGCGAGCAACGGCGCGGGTTTGGGCGCGACGGCGGCGGGTTCAGGCATGCGCCGGATTCTGCCCGGCCGTGGCGGCGGACATCGCCGCGAGCGCGTGCGCTTGCAACGCGCGCGGCGACAGGTCGCGCAGCGTCGGGTCGCACCACGTCTGCCGCCAAAGCCGCGCGCCGGGCTGCCCGTGGCGCAGACCGAGCAGGTGGCGAACCGCCGAGCGCCACGGCCGGCCCGACGCGGCCAGCGCGTCCAGATGGCCGACGTAGCCGTCTTCGACCGCGTCGATGTCGGGCGCGGCGCCGGCGTCGCCGAAGAAGCGCGCGTCCCACGCCGCCATCGACCACGGCCGGTCGTAGGCGTGGCGGCCGACCATCGCGCCGTCGACGACCGCGAGCTGGCGCGCGATCGCGTCGTCGTCGGCCAGGCCACCGTTGACGACGATCGTCAGCGCCGGGAAGTCGGCCTTCAGCCGCGCCACCGCGGCGTGGCGCAGCGGCGGGATCTCGCGGTTGTCCTTCGGGCTCAGCCCGTCGAGCCACGCGTTGCGCGCGTGGACGATGAACACGCTGCAGCCGCCGCGCTCGGCGACGGTGCCGACGAAGTCGCGAACGAAGCCGTGGTCGTCGCGGCGGTCGATGCCGAGGCGGTGCTTGACGGTGACCGGCAGCGACGTCGCGTCGCGCATCGCGCGCACGCCGTCGGCGACGCGCTGCGGGTCGGCCATCAGGCACGCGCCGAACGCGCCGCGCTGCACACGGTCGCTCGGGCAGCCGCAGTTCAGGTTGACCTCGTCGTAGCCCCAGCGCTCGGCCAGACGCGCGCCGTGCGCCAGATCGGCCGGGTCGCTGCCGCCGAGCTGCAGCGCGACCGGGTGCTCGACGGCGTCGAAGTCGAGGTGTCGCGCGACGTCGCCGTGGCGCAGCGCGCCGGTCGTCACCATCTCGGTGTACAGCCGCGTGCGGCGCGTGATCAGCCGGTGCAGCACGCGGCAGTGGCGGTCGGTCGCGTCGAGCATCGGCGCCACCGAAAGGCGCCACGGATTCGGCGAGTTCATGCGAACACGTCCCCGACGAACCTGTCACCGTAGCGCTTGCCGGACGGCAATATCGAGCAGGTGTTTGGCGCGTCGGCAGCGCCGACCGGCAAGCCGGTGACCCGGTCGGCGTAGCGTGGCGCGGCTTCGAGGACGCGCTGCATTGCGGCCATGTCGGCGGGATCGCCGTGCAACAAGCGCAGCGTGGGGGCGGAATTGGGCATCGTCTGACGGGCGGCGCCGGGGCGTCGGCGAAATGCCCGTTGGCTTTCGGCGGCACGCCCTGCGGCGACCACGCCGCGATCGCGCCCGCTCTACTCGCCCTACTTCGCGCGCGCGCCGACCGGCGCCGAATTCTCGTGGATGAACGCGGTCAACACGTCCCAGTCCGAGATCACGATGCCGCGGCGGCCGTCGGGCTCGATCGCGATGACGCCCAGTCGGACGAGCACGGCGAACGCGCGGCTCACCGATTCGAGCGTCATGCCGAGGTAGTTGCCGATGTCGGCTCGCGGCAGGTGCAGCGTGAAGCGCGTGCGGCTCTGGCCGTGAGCGCCGAGCGTGTCGGCCCAGTGGCGCAGGAAGTCGGCGACGCGTGCGGCCACCGGCAGCGAGCAGCGCGCGAGCAGCACGTCGTGCATGCGATTGACGGTGCGGCTCATGCCGGCGTGCATCGCGTTCATCAGCGATGGATCGGCGGCGCCGGCGGCGAGCAGCAGGTCGTAGCGCACGCTGTGAACCTCGCCGGTGCACGACGCGACGACGTCGCAGCCGTGGCGCCCCGCGGCGATGCCGTCGAAGCCCAGCCAGTCGCCGCGGAAGTTCAACGACACGATCTGGCAACGGCCGTCGGCCGCTGCAGTCACGGTCTTGAACAGACCGGCGTGGACGACGTGCAGGAACTCGAAGCGCTGGCCGGCGGTGTAGACCGCGTCGCCGGCAGCGATGCGACGGCGCTCGACCGTCACCCGATCGTGCAGCAGGCGCATCAGGTCGCCGATGCGCGTGACCTCGTCGACCATCGGCGGCAGCGGCCGCCGCGCGCATGGGCCGGAGTCGGATCGCACCGGCGCATGGTTCGACGCCGGGCGGGAAAACGGTCTGACGTCCATGCAGCGCGCGAGAGCCTTTCGCCGGTCAGCGGACACCGGCACCGCCGGCAGCGGGTCGCGCCGGTGCGGCATTGTCGGGCAGACGACAAAGCTGACGCCAACACTGGGGCACGCGCGATACTTCGCGCCGCCGGCCGTACGCGGCGAGCGAAACCCGCGCCGCAACCGCGGCGTTGCGCCGGCGCTGCACCCGAGCTTCATCACGACCGCCGACGCACCCGTCCATGCCGATGTCCGCACCACCGCCGCCGATCCCGTCCGCCGAGCCGCGGCTGACGTCGCTGTCGCACGGCGGCGGCTGCGGCTGCAAGATCGCGCCGGGCGTGCTGTCGCAGATC
>CBDUBX010000358.1:0-2844 GCA_965365495.1 uncultured Burkholderiales bacterium | reverse complement strand
ACGGTGACGCTGGGGTCGGTCAGCGCGTAGATCACCATGATGATCGACGGCGGGATGATCGGCCCGATCGTCGCCGTCGCCGCCGACAGCGCCGCGGCGTACGGCTTGTCGTAGCCGCTGGCGACCATCATCCGCATCTCGACCGCGCCGGGGCCGGCGGCGTCGGCCAGCGCCGAGCCGCTGATGCCGGCGAACATCATCGACGTGACGACGTTGACGTGGCCCATGCCGCCGCGGATGTGGCCGACCAGCGAGTTCGCGAAGCGCAGCAGCGCGGTCGTGATGCCGCTGGCGGTCATCAGGTCGGCGGCCAGGATGAAGAACGGCACCGCGAGCAGCGGGAACGAGTTGATGCCGTCGAAGAAGCGCTGCGGCACCGACAGCAGCGACAGGTTGCCGTCGACGAGCAGCGCGACGACGCCGGCGCCGCCCATCGCGAACGCGATCGGCACGCCGGCGAGCAGCGCGATGCCGAAAACGGCGAACAACGCGACGGTCACGGCGCCGGCTCCGCCGGCAACGCTGCGGCGCGGTCGCCGTCGGGCAGCGCGTCGGCCGCGTCGTCGACCGGCTCGAAATCGCGGTCGACGAAGCGGCGCCAGAACAGCAGCAGGTGCATCAGCAGCCCCGCCGCGCCGAGCGGGACCGCCAGGTAAGGCAGCCCGGTCGGCACGTTGAGCACCGGCGTTTCCTGGCTCCACGTGAAAAGCACGATCTGCGAGCCGAACCACGCCAGCACGAGCAGGAAGGCGACGATCACGAGCCCGATCGCCGCGCGCAGCATCCGCCGGACGCCGGCCGGCAGCAGATCCTGCAGCGTGTCGACGGCGACGAGCCG
The DNA here is from genome assembly GCA_965365495.1 of uncultured Burkholderiales bacterium. GTDB lineage: Bacteria > Pseudomonadota > Gammaproteobacteria > Burkholderiales > Burkholderiaceae_C > Rubrivivax. The sequence goes on along the minus strand of CBDUBX010000358.1, from coordinate 2,006 downwards.
AGCCTGCCGCAGCGCCAACCCGGCGCCGAGGTAGGCGACCCAGATCATCTGGTACTGCGTCAGCTCCTCGACCCAGATGATCGAGCGGCCGAACACATAGCGACCGACGACGTTGGCGAACACCAGCACGGCCATCGACGCCATCAGGCCGACGACGAGCGCGCGGTTGACGCCGACGAGCGCGGCGTCGATCGCCGCGATCGCGCGGTGCCCTGGAGCGCGACCCGGCACGGGCAGCGTCATCCGCGGCAACCGGCGGACGCGGTCGGCGACCGCAGTTCGGATGCAGCGTCGGCGCGGTCGCCGAGCGGCGCACCGTTGCGGGCTGCGAGCGGCGCGCTAATCACCAGTGGTTCAGGGTTTGCGATCATCGCCGCGCGTTACCGGTACCGAGCGGCGGCGATAGTATCTGAGATATCAGTCTCGTTTCTCGGCGTTTTCCCACCCTCGTTCTGGTCGCGTGCCCGATGTCGCCTGCACTATTGACGCTCGAACGCCCGCCGCTGCTGACCGCTCAGGTCTGCGACCGCCTGCGCGCGGCGATCGTCGAGGGCGAGCTCAAGCTCGGCGAGCAAGTGTCCGAGGCGCAGCTCGCGCAGCGGCTGCAGGTCAGCAAGACGCCGGTGCGCGAGGCGTTGCTGCGGCTGAAGGGCGAAGGCCTGGTGCAGATCCATCCGCAGCGCGGCACCTTCGTGTTCCGCCTCGAACCCGACGACGTCGGCCGGCTGTGCCGCTACCGCGCGATGGTCGAGTGCGCGGCGCTAACCGAGGCGATGGCCGCCGATGCGTCGGCGCTGGCCTCCGACCTCGCGCGCTGCGTGGCGCAGATGCAGCGCGCCGAGCGCAAACGCGACCTGCCGGCGCTCGCGCGGATCGACATGGACTTCCACGCCGCGTTCTTCCGCTACGGTCCGAACGGGTACCTGAGAGCCGGCTACGAGGTCGTGCGGTCGCAGCTGTGCGCGTTGCGCCACCGCTCGCCGATCGACGACGCGGTGTCGAGCCACCAGGTGCTCGTCGATGCCGTCGCCGCCGGCGACACCGCCGCCGCGACCGTGCTGCTGCGCGGCCACGTGCTCGACAACGAGCCGCGTTACCGCGTCGCCTGCGGCGTCGACTGACGCGCCCCGCCGCGCGCACCACAAGGCCGATCAGTCGGCCCGGTCTTCGTCGGCGGCGCGGCGCAGCTTCGCGAACTGGTCGGACTTGCCGGTTTTGTACAGCGCGTACCACGCGTCGAGCGCATCGTCGGCGTACAGCCCGACGTGCGCGAAGATCGCCCGCGCGAACTCGATCGGCGCCATGCCGCCGGCAGTGATCAGCCGGTCGGCGTCGACGGCGGCGTCGTCGACGTATTGGTCGCCGCCGGCATAGCCGGTACCCTTCAGATAGCTCGCGGCGTTGCTCGTGTGCGGCCGCGCGTCGAGCAGACCGGCGCGCGCGAGGCCCGCGGTCGCGCCGCAGATCGCCGCGACGACCGCGCCGGCGTCGTGCCAGCGCCGCGCTGCGGCGATCGCCGTCGCGTGCGGGTCGTCGTCTTCCCAACCCGGCCCGCCGGGAAGAATCAGCAGTTCGCCCGGCTGCGGCACGACGGCGTCGAGCGTGTGGTCGGGCCGCACCGCGACGCCACCCATCGAGCGCACGACCGCGCCGGCGTCGCCGGCGGTGGCCGTGGCGACGGTCCAGCGGCCGGGTTCGCGCTGGAACTGCGGGTTGTGCAGCCCGGCGATCGCGAACGCCGCTTCCCAGTCGGCGTAGCCGTCGTAGACATAGAGCAGACAGCGCATCGCATCGCCTTCGACGAACCGGGATCGGCGCCGCTCAGCAAGCGTCGTTCCGTCGAGCGTGCAGCGGTGTCGTGCCATGATGGCGTGTCGCCGCCGAGAACAACGCCATGAAGACGCTCGACGAAATGCTCAGCCTGCGCCTGTTGTCCGCCGAGCAGCACGGCGCGATCGGCGCGTGGATCGCCGCGGCGCGAACGCCCGACGCGATCCAGCGCATGC
>CBDUBX010000357.1:0-2853 GCA_965365495.1 uncultured Burkholderiales bacterium | reverse complement strand
ACTGGTGCTTCGACTGCGGCTCGTCGCTGGCCGAGTTCGAGATCGAGTACGCCGAGCGCACGTCGCCGACGGTCGACGTCGCGTTCGCCGCCGTCGATACGACCGCCGTCGCCGCGGCGTTCGGCTTGGCCGCGCTCGACCGGCCGGCGTATGCGGTGATCTGGACGACGACGCCGTGGACGTTGCCGTCGAATCAGGCGCTGAACGCCAACCCGGCGCTGCCGTACGCGCTGGTCGACACGCCGCGCGGCGCGCTGATCGTCGCCGAGGCGCTCGTCGAAACGTGCCTTCAGCGCTGGCAGCTCGATGGCCGCGTGCTCGCGGTCGTGCCGGGGGAAAAGCTCGCCGGGCTCGCGTTCCGCCACCCACTGGCCGACGCGGACCCCGGCTACGACCGCACGGCGAAGGTGCTGCTCGCCGACTATGCGACCGCCGACGACGGCACCGGCATCGTCCACTCGGCGCCGGCCTACGGCGTCGACGACTACCTGTCGTGCACCGCGCACGGCATGACGAGCGACGACATCCTGAACCCGGTGCACGGCGACGGCGTGTTCGATGCGACGCTGCCGCTGTTCGGCAAGCTGTCGATCTGGGACGCCAACCCGCGCATCGTCACCACGCTGGCCGCCGCCGGCCGCCTGCTCGCCGCCGGCCGGCTCGCACACAGCTACCCGCACTGCTGGCGCCACAAGACGCCGGTGATCTACCGCGCCGCGGCGCAGTGGTTCGTGCGGATGGACGACGGCACGGGCGTGTTCACCGTCGACAAGGCCCCCGGCACGCTGCGCGAGCTGGCACTGAAGGCGATCGACGACACCGCGTTCTACCCCGAGTCGGGCCGCGCGCGGCTGCGCGACATGATCGCCCACCGCCCCGACTGGTGCATCAGCCGCCAGCGGCATTGGGGCGTGCCGCTGCCGCTGTTCCTGCACCACGACAGCGGCGATCTGCATCCTGACACGCTGGCGCTGATCGACCGCGCCGCCGAGCTCGTCGAACAAGGCGGCGTCGAGGCCTGGAGCCGGCTCGACGCCGCTGAATGGCTCGGCACCGAAGGGCCGCATTCGGCGGCGCACTACGCCAAGAGCCGCGACATCCTCGACGTCTGGTTCGACAGCGGATCGACCTTCGCCCACGTGCTGCGCGGCTCGCACCGCGGCAGCGCGGTCGACCCCGGGCACCACGTCGGCGGCCCCGAGGCCGACCTGTACCTCGAAGGCCACGACCAGCACCGCGGCTGGTTCCACAGCGCACTGCTGATCGGCTGCGCGCTCGAGGGCCGCGCACCGTACCGCGGCCTGCTGACCCACGGCTTCACCGTCGACGGCGCCGGCCGCAAGATGAGCAAGAGCCTCGGCAACTTCGTCGAGATGCGCTCGGTGACGAGCAACCTCGGCGCCGAGATCATCCGCCTGTGGTGCGCGGCCACCGACTACTCGGGGGACCTGTCGATCGACGACAAGATCCTGGCGCGGGTCGTCGACAGCTACCGGCGCATCCGCAACACGTTGCGCTTCCTGCTGGCCAACACGTCGGACTTCGACGCCGCGCGCGACGCGCTGCCGCTGGCCGGGCTGGTCGAGGTCGACCGCTGGATGCTGGCGCGCACCGCAGAGTTGCAAGCCGATCTGCTGGCGCACTACGACCGCTACGAGTTCCACCCGGTCGTCGCCAAGCTGCAGGTGTTCTGCGCCGAGGATCTGGGCGCGTTCTGGCTCGACGTGCTGAAGGACCGGCTTTATACGACCGCGGCGACTTCGCCGGCGCGGCGCAGCGCGCAGACCGCGCTGTGGCACGTGACCCACGCGATGCTGCGCTGGATGGCGCCGTTCCTGAGCTTCACCGCCGAGGAGGCGTGGGCCGTGTTCAGCCCCGGCGCCGATTCGATCTTCACGCGCACGTTTTGGGAGCTGCCGGACGCCGACGCCGCGCTGCTCGCGAAGTGGGCGCGCATCCGTACGGTGCGCGACGCGGTCAACAAGGAGATCGAAGCGTTGCGCGCCGGCGGCGCGATCGGCTCGTCGCTGCAGGCGGTGGTCACCGTCACCGCACCGCCCGACGACCATGCGGCGCTCGCGCCGCTCGGCGACGACCTGAAGTTCGTGCTGATCACGTCGCGGGCCGACCTCGTCGCGGGCGACGCGCTGCGCGTCGACGTCCGCGCCAGCGGCGACGCGAAGTGCGGCCGCTGCTGGCACTGGCGCGCCGACGTCGGCCACGACGCCGCGCACCCGCAGCTGTGCGGCCGCTGCACGAGCAACCTCTACGGCGCCGGCGAAGCCCGCGCCGCGGCGTGACGATGGCCGCGCGCGCATCGGCTGCGGCCGCGCTGCCGTCGCGGCTGGCCCGCTGGCTGGCGCTGGCGGCGCTCGTCGTCGTGCTCGACCAGGCGACGAAGTCGGCGATCGTCGGCACGATGGCGCACGGCGACGTGCGCCCGGTGACCGACTTCTTCGCGATCGTGCGGCTGCACAACCCCGGCGCGGCGTTCTCGTTCCTCGCCGACGCCGCCGGCTGGCAGCGCTGGTTCTTCATCGGCGTCGGCGTCGCCGCGTCGGCTGCGATCGTCTGGATGCTGCGCAGCCACCCGACGCAGCTGCTCTTCTGCTTCGCGGTCAGCCTGATCCTCGGTGGTGCGGTCGGCAACGTCGTCGACCGGGTCATCCACGGCTACGTCGTCGACTTCCTGCGCTTTCGCTTCGACTGGCTCGAGCCGCTGTTCGCCGGCGGCTACTTCCCGAGCTTCAACGTCGCCGACGCGGCGATCACGACCGGCGCGGTGGCGCTGCTCGTCGACGAACTGCGGCGCGTGCGGCGGTCGCGCTGACGCGCCGCGGCGGCGGCGCCACC
>CBDUBX010000356.1:0-2866 GCA_965365495.1 uncultured Burkholderiales bacterium | reverse complement strand
CCGAGTTCGGGCGGCGTCTGCTCGAGCGCGTTCTTCACCGCGCTGACCATCTGGTTCAGCGGGTCGGTCAGCGCTTCGAGGATCTCGTTGCTGCTGATCGTGAAGCTGCGCGGCACGCCTTCGCTGAGGTTGCGGCCCTTGACCTCGATCTCCTTGACCTCGCTGCCGGGGAAGGCGCTGCCGATGTTCTTCTTGATCATCTCGGCGGTCGGCTCGCCGATCAGCATGCCGTAGTTGCGCCGGATGTAGTTGATGATCGACTCGTCGAACTTGTCGCCGCCGACGCGGATCGAGCCCTTGTAGACCATGCCGCCGAGGCTGATCACGCCGACCTCGGTGGTGCCGCCGCCGATGTCGACGACCATCGAGCCACTGGCTTCGGACACCGGCAGCCCGGCGCCGATCGCCGCGGCCATCGGTTCTTCGATCAGATAGACGTCGCTCGCGCCGGCGCCGAGCGCCGACTCTCGGATCGCGCGGCGCTCGACCTGGGTCGACCCGCACGGCACGCAGATGATGATCCGCGGGCTCGGTCGCAAGACGCTGCGCGGATGGACCATCTTGATGAACTGCTTGAGCATCTGCTCGGTGACCGTGAAGTCGGCGATGACGCCGTCCTTCATCGGCCGGATCGCCTCGATGTTGCCCGGCACCTTGCCGAGCATCGCCTTGGCTTCCTTGCCGACCGCCTGGATGGTCTTCTTGCCCTGCGGGCCGCCTTCGTGGCGGATCGCGACGACCGACGGCTCGTCGAGGACGATGCCCTTGCCGCGCACGTAGATCAGCGTGTTGGCGGTGCCGAGGTCGATCGCGAGGTCGGTCGAGAAGTAGCGGCGCAGGGAGGCGGCGAACATGGGCGGCGAGGGTTCGGTCGGGCGGCGCCCGCGGTCGCTGATCGCGCGGGCAGCGGACGTTCGAAGCGGGCTTCGGCGATTTCCGCGAACAGCGGGAGCGGCGGTCGCGCAGGCAGCGGCGGCGACGGCGGGGTCAGGGTCGGAACGGTGCGGGCGTTCGCGCGGCCTGCAACCACGATCGGGGTCGGGCGCCGACGCCACCGCAGGCCGGGCGGGGCAACCCGCGGATAATAGCCGACACCTTCGCGGCCCCGTGCCATTACGAGTCGTCGGCGCAGTGAGCGCGGCGGCGACACGCGCGCCGATTCGCTGCTGCCGCTGCCCCATGGCCCTGACCCCCGACGACGTGAGCCGCATCGCGCACCTGGCGCGGCTCGAGCTGGCGCCCGCCGAGGCGGCGCAAATGCTCGGGCAGTTGAACGACTTCTTCGCGATCGTCGAGCAGATGCGCGCGGTCGACACGCGCGGCGTCGAACCGTTGGCCACGCCGCTCGACGCGGTGTGCCCGACGCCGCTGCGGCTGCGCGACGACATCGTCACCGAAGGCGACGACCGCAGCGCCAACCAGCGCAGCGCGCCGGCGGTCGCCGACGGGCTGTACCTCGTGCCGCGGGTGGTCGAGTGACCGCGTGGACCGTGGCCGGCGCGGCGGCGGCGCTCGCCGCGCGGCGCGCGACGAGCGTCGAGCTCGTCGACGACGCGATCGCCGCGGTCGACGCCCATGCCGCGCTCGGCGCGTTCCTCGCGGTCGACGCCGACGCCGCACGCGGCGCGGCGCGCGCCGCCGACGCGCGCCGCGCCGCGGGACAGGCGCACGCGCTGACCGGCGTGCCGGTCGCGCACAAGGACATCTTCGTCACGCGCGGGCTGCCGAGCACCGCCGGCTCGCGGATGCTCGCCGGCTACGCGAGCCCGTTCGACGCCACCGTCGTCGCGAGGCTCGGCGACGGCGAGCCCGGCGGCGCGCCCGGCGCCGGCATGGTGACGATCGGCAAGCTCAACTGCGACGAGTTCGCGATGGGCTCGGCCAACGAGAACTCGGCCTGGGGCCCGGTCGCCAACCCGTGGCACGCCGACCGCGTGCCCGGCGGGTCGTCGGGCGGGTCGGCCGCGGCGGTTGCCGCACGGCTGGTGCCGGCGGCCACGGCCACCGATACCGGCGGGTCGATCCGCCAGCCGGCGAGCTTCTGTGGCGTCACCGGCATCAAGCCGACCTACGGCGTGTGTTCGCGCTACGGAATGATCGCGTTCGCGTCGAGCCTCGACCAGGCCGGCGTGATCGCGACGACCGCCGAGGACTGCGCGCTGCTGCTGTCGGCGATGGGCGGCTTCGACGCGCGCGACGCGACCAGCGCGGAGCGCCCGCCGCAGGACTACGCGGCGGCACTGCGCACGCCGCGCGCCGGCGCGACGGCAGCGCGCCCGCTGGCCGGTTTGCGCGTCGGCCTGCCCGCCGAATTCTTCCCGGCGGGGCTGGCCGGTGACGTCGAAGCGGCGGTGCGTGCGGCGCTTGCCGAGCTCGAACGCCTCGGCGCGACGCTCGTCGACGTCAGCCTGCCGCGCACCGAGCTGGCGATCCCCGTCTACTACATCATCGCGCCGGCCGAGGCGAGCTCGAATCTCGCGCGCTTCGACGGCGTCAAGTTCGGCCACCGCGCCGCCGGCGCCGGCGACCTCGCCGAGCTGTACGCGAAGACGCGCGCCGAGGGCTTCGGCGCCGAGGTCAAGCGCCGCATCATGATCGGCACCTACGTGCTGTCGCACGGCTATTACGACGCCTACTACCTGCAGGCGCAGAAGCTGCGGCGGATGATCGCCGACGACTTCCGCGCGGCGTTCGAGCGCTGCGACGTCGTCGCCGGCCCGGTCGCGCCGACGGTCGCCTGGCCGCGCGGCGTGCGGCGCGACGACCCGCTGCAGGACTACCTGGCCGACGTCTTCACGCTGCCGGCCAGCCTGGCAGGGCTGCCGGGAATGAGCGTGCCGGCGGGCTTCGGCGACGGCGGCCTGCC
>CBDUBX010000355.1:0-2875 GCA_965365495.1 uncultured Burkholderiales bacterium | reverse complement strand
AGGTGGCAGTCGCCGCCGGTCCAGACGAAGTCGCCGACGTCGAGGTCGCACTGCTCGGCGACGAGGCGGGTCAGCAGCGCGTAGCTCGCGATGTTGAACGGCACGCCGAGGAAGACGTCGGCGCTGCGCTGGTACAGCTGGCACGACAGCCGGCCGCGGCCGCCCGGCCGGGCCGGCGGCGCGACGTGGAACTGGAACAGCGCATGGCACGGCGCCAGCGCCATCTTCGGCAACTCGGCGACGTTCCAGGCGCTGACGACGAGGCGCCGCGAGTCCGGGTTGCGCCGGATCTCGTCGAGCACGCCGGCGAGCTGGTCGACCGTGCCGCCGTCGGGCGTCGGCCAGCTGCGCCACTGCACGCCGTAGACGGGGCCGAGGTCGCCGTCGGGGGCGGCCCATTCGTCCCAGATCGTCACGCCGCGTTCCTGCAGCCAGCGCGCGTTGCCGTCGCCGCGCAGGAACCACAGCAATTCGAGCGCGACGCTGCGGAAGTGGACCTTCTTCGTCGTCACCAGCGGAAAGCCGGCGGCGAGGTCGAAGCGCATCTGGTGGCCGAAGACGCTCTTCGTGCCGGTGCCGGTGCGGTCGGGCTTGACGACGCCATGGTCGTCGATCAGCGCCATCAGGTCTTCGTAGGGGGTGCGCAGCGGCATCGGGGTGAACAACGGAAAGGGTCGGCGATGGCGCGGTCGCGCGCTGCGACGGATCAGCGCGCCGCGGTCAAAGGCGCGGCCGGCGCGGCCGCAACGGCCGGAGCGTTCGAGGCTGCGATGTGGCGATGCAAGCCGCCGCGGTCGTCGCGCGGGTCATCGCGCGCGCCGTCGCCGCTTTCGCTGCCGGTGTCGAACTGCATCGCCGCCAGCCGCGCGTAGAGGCCGTCGCGGGCGACGAGCTCGGCGTGCGTGCCGACGTCGACGATGCGACCGCCGTCCATCACGACGATGCGGTCGGCGCGCAGCACCGTCGCCAGACGGTGCGCGACGACGATCGTCGTGCGGTGTGCCATCGCCGCTTCGAGCGCGCGCTGCACGACGCGCTCGCTCTCGGCGTCGAGCGCGCTGGTCGCCTCGTCGAGCAGCAGCAGCGGTGGGTTCTTCAGGATCGCGCGCGCGATCGCGATCCGCTGCCGCTGGCCGCCGGAAAGCCGTACGCCGCGCTCGCCGACGTAGGTCGCGTAGCCGTCGGGCAGCGCGCGGATGAAATCGTCGGCGTAGGCCGCGCGCGCCGCGGCGACGGCTTCGTCGTCGCTGGCGTCGGGCCGGCCGTAGCGGATGTTGTCGACCACCGTCGTCGAGAAGATCGTGCTGTCCTGCGGCACGATCCCGATGCGCTGCCGCAGCTCGGCCAGCGCGAGCTGCGGCAGCGGCACGCCGTCGATCGCGATCGCGCCCGAGCGCACGTCGTACAGCCGCAGCAGCAGCTGCAGCACCGTGCTCTTGCCGGCGCCGCTCGGCCCGACGAGCGCGACCGTCTCGCCCGGCGCGACGCGCAGCGTGAAGTCGACGAGCGACGGCTGCGCCGGTCGCGACGGGTAGTGGAAGACGACGTTGTCGAACGCCACCGCGGCCCCGCTGCGCGCCGGCGGCAGCGCGCGCGGCGCTTCGGCGTCCTGCACCGGCGAGCGCAGGTTCAGCAGCTCCATCAACCGCTCGGTCGCGCCGGCCGCCCGCAACAGGTCGCCCCAGACCTCCGACAGCACGCCCACTGCGCCGACAAGGATGATGACGAAGACCACCGTCTGACCAAGGTGGCCGGCGCTGATCGAGCCGGCGAGCACCGCCTGCGTGCCCTGGTAGACGCCCCACAACAACGCGCCGAACGACGCGGTGATCATGAACGCGACGAGCAGCGCGCGCACGCGGTTGCGTCGCCGCGCGACGTCGAACGCGGCCTCGGTGCTGCGCTCGAAACGCTCGGCTTCGCGTCCTTCCTGGACGTAGCTCTGCACCACCGGGATCGCCGCCAGCACCTCGGCGGCGATCGCGCTCGAATCGGCGACGCGGTCCTGGCTCGCGCGGCTCAGCTTGCGCACGCGGCGGCCGATGAACACGCTCGGCACGACGACGACGACGAGCACCGCGATCACCTCGGTCATCACCACGGGGTTCGTGACGACCAGCGCGACGAGCGCGCCGATGCCCATCACCGCGTTGCGCAGCCCCATGCTCAGCGACGAGCCGACGACGGTCTGCACCAGCGTCGTGTCGGTCGTCAGCCGGCTCAGCACCTCGCCGGTCTGCGTGTGCTCGAAGAACTCGGGGCTCTGGCGCAGCACGTGGCGGTAGACCGCGGCGCGGACGTCGGCGGTGATGCGCTCGCCGAGCCAGCTGACGATGTAGAACCGCGCCGCCGAGAACACGCCGAGCGCCGCGGCCACGCCGAACAGCGCGATGAAGTGGTCGCGCAGCGCCATCACGCGGTCGCCGGGTTCGGCGGCGATCAGCCCGCGGTCGATCAGCAGCTTCAGCGCCACCGGAAAGGCGAGCGTCGTCAGCGCCGCGAGCACGAGAAACAACCCGGCCAGCGCGACCTGCGTGCGGTACGGGCGGAGAAACGGCAGCAACCCCGACAGCGAACGCGGCGACGCGGCCGCTGCGCGGGGCAGCGCCGTCGGATCGACGACGGCCATCGGACGCGAGTCTATGCGGCTCGCCCGTCGCGCCCGACCGTGCGCCCGGGCCGCGTCGCGGCGTGCGGTCGTGAAAAGAGGCAGCCGCGTCGCGCCGCGGCGCGCACGCGCGCGGTCGGATGTGGTCGAATACCGCGAGCCCTCGTCGTGATGCCACCGACCCCGCCCGCGCCGCCGTCGCTGCCGCCGTCTTCCGGACCGGCGCGGCGCGCCGCGGCGCGCTTGCCGGCGGCTCGCCGCGGACCC
>CBDUBX010000354.1:0-2882 GCA_965365495.1 uncultured Burkholderiales bacterium | reverse complement strand
ACGAGCCGTTCTCGGCGCTCGACATCCAGACCCGCCAGCTGATGGAAAACGAGGTCCTCGAGCTGTGGTCGGCGGGCAGCGCCGGCCGCCCGCGCAGCGGCGCCGCGGGGGCGGGCGACGGCCGCAAGGCGGTGCTGTTCATCACCCACGACCTCGACGAAGCGATCGCGATGAGCGACCGCGTCGTCGTCCTGTCGGCCGGGCCGGCGGCGCGGCCGATCGGCGACTTCGCGGTCGACCTGCCGCGACCGCGCGACGTTGCCGAGATCAAGACCACCGCGCGCTTCATCGAACTGCACGCCGCGATCTGGGCGGTGTTGCGCGACGAGGTGCTGAAGGGGTATGCGCAGCAGTTGCGCGCAAGGTGACGCGCCGCTTTCCGATGACCCGCCTGCGCCTCTATCAACTCGCGTTGCTCGCCGCCGTCGTCGCCTTCTGGTGGGCGATGACGACGCCCGGGCTGGTCCCGCCGTTCATGTTCGACAACGACCGCCAGGCGGCGTTCTTCTTCGGCGAGCCGCTGCGCGTGGCCGAGCGCATCTGGTCGTGGTTCGTCGTCGACGCCGACATCTACCGCCACCTCGGCGTGACGCTGGTCGAGACGCTGCTCGCGTTCGCCGTCGGCGCGGTGCTCGGCCTCGGCGCCGGGCTGTGGCTGGCGCTGAACCCGACCGCCAGCGCGATCCTCGAGCCCTACGTCAAGGCGGCCAACAGCATGCCGCGGATCATCCTCGCGCCGATCTTCTCGGTGTGGTTCGGGTTGGGCATCGCCAGCAAGGTCGCGCTCGGCGTGACGCTCGTCTTCTTCATCGTCTTCTTCAACGTCTACCAGGGCGTGAAGGAGGTCAGCCCGGTGGTGCTGGCCAACGCGCGGATGCTCGGCGCGACCCGGCGCCAGCTGCTGCGCCACGTGTATCTGCCGAGCGCGACGAGCTGGGTGTTCTCGAGCCTGCACACGAGCGTCGGGCTGGCCTTCGTCGGCGCCGTCGTCGGCGAATACCTCGGGTCGAGCCAGGGCGTCGGCTACCTGATCCTGCAGGCCGAAGGCAGCTTCGACATCAACACCGTGATGGCCGGCATCGTCGTGCTGACGGTGTTCGCGCTGGTGCTCGACGCGGTCGTCGGCGTCGTCGAGCGGCGGCAGCTGAAGTGGCAGCCGCGCGCCGGCGAGACCGAGAAGCTCTAGCCGCGGTCGCTCAATCGCCGTCCAGCATCGCCGCCAGCCCGCTGAAGCGCTGCGTTCGCCGCGCCGCGGCGCGCTCGACGCGCGCCGGGTCGTCGGCGACGACGGTCAGCGCGACCCGCGCGCGCGTGACCGCGGTGTAGACGAGCTCGCGCGTCGCCGCCGCGGTGTCGTGCGGCGGCAGCACGAGCGCGACGTGGCCGAACTCCGAGCCCTGGCTCTTGTGCACCGTCAGCGCCCACGCGGTGTCGACCGATTCGAGCCGCGCGGTCGACACCGACCGCAGCGGCGCGTCGCCGCCGGCGTCGGCGAACCACACCCGCGGTGCGCCGCCCTCAGGGGGCGTCAGCACGACGCCGACGTCGCCGTTGAACACGCCGAGCGCGGCGTCGTTGCGCGTGACGATCACCGGGCGGCCGTCGTACCACTCGCCGCGCGGCGACGGCAGCGCGCCGGCGGCGGCGAACGCGTGCTCGATCGCGGCGTTGACGCCGGCCGCGCCCCACGGCCCGTCGCGCAGCGCGCACAGCACGCGGAAGTCGTCGAAGCGCGCGAGGACGTCGCGCGCCCATGCGGCGAACGCCGCGGCGTCGCTGCTCGGCCGCCGCGTGAGCGCATCGACATATCCGCGCCAGCCGGCGGCGCCACGGCGACCGTGCAGCGCCAGCGCGGCGAGCGGCGCGGTGCCGCTGGCCGCTCCGGCGGCGAGCCAGGCGACGGCGTCGTCGTCGCCACCGGAACGCAACTGCGCCGCGGCACCCGCGCCGTCGCCGGCGTTGACTGCCGCGGCGACGCGGCCGATCGCGCCGGCGAAGCGGCGGCTGTCGCGCAGCGCGGCGATCTGCTCGCCGACCGCGCCGGTATCGAACAGCGACGGCTGCGCCGGTGCCGGCCGCGTCGGCCGGTCGACGACGCCGAGCGCATGCAGCCAGTCGGCGACGCCGGGGGTCGCCAGGTCGTCGGCACCGGCCGCCGCGCAGATCTCGCCGAGCACCGCACCGGCCTCGACCGACGCGAGCTGGTCGCGGTCGCCGAGCAGCACGACGCGCGCCGTCTGCGGCAGCGCGTCGAACAGCGCCGCCATCATTTCGAGGTGGACCATCGACGCCTCGTCGACGACGACGACGTCGACGTCGAGCGGCCGCGCCGCGTCGTGACCCCAGCGCCGGGTGTGCGGCCGCGCGCCGAGCAGCGCATGCAGCGTGCGCGCCGGCGCGACCGCGTCGGCGGCCGCGGGCCAGTCGGCCAGCCGCGGCCGCAGCTCGGCCAGCGCGGCGTCGATCGACTGGCGCAGCCGCGCCGCGGCCTTGCCGGTCGGCGCTGCGAGCGCGACGCGCAGCGGCGTCTCGCCGCGGTGCAGCGCGTGCAGCAGCACGAGCAGCCGCGCCGCGGTCCACGTCTTGCCGGTGCCCGGGCCGCCGGTGACGACGGCAAAGCGGCGGCGCAGCGCGATCGCGCACGCCGCGCGCTGGCGGTCGAGCGGGCGGTTGTCGGCCGCGCCGCGGGCGCGCGGTGCGGCAGCGTCGCCGGGAAACAGCGCCGCCAGCAGCGCGGCGGCGCGCGCGGTGTCGATGCGGTCGGTGGCATCCGCCGCGGCGCGGCGACGGATCTGCTGCGCCAGCCGCGTCTCGTTGCGCCAATGGCGGCGCAGGTACAGCCTTCCGCCGGCGACGACGAGCGGCGTCGCCGCGTCGGCCGC
>CBDUBX010000353.1:0-2888 GCA_965365495.1 uncultured Burkholderiales bacterium | reverse complement strand
CGCTGCCGCACCTCGGCGCCAGCACGCGCGAGGCCGAGGACAACTGCGCGACGATGGTCGTCGACCAGCTGCGCGACTACCTCGAGCACGGCGAAGTCGCCAACGCGGTCAACTTCCCGACGGTGCGGATGGCGCGCGAATCGCCGTGGCGCGTCGCGATCGCCAACGCCAACGTGCCGAACATGCTCGGCCAGATCTCGACGACGATGGCGCAGGCCGGGCTCAACATCCACAACATGGTCAACAAGTCGCGCGGCGAGATGGCCTACACCCTCGTCGACGTCGACAGCGCGGTGTCGCCGGCGGTGCTGCAGGCGCTGGCCGACATCCCCGGCGTGCTGGCGGTGCGCGACTTGCCGCAGCAGGGGTGACGGGGGAGGGGTTTCACCTCGGAGGCGCGGAGGAAGACAAAAGGGCCACAGTGAACAGCGGCCGTTAATTCCGCGACGCCGACGCTCGACTCTTCTCCTTCCCGCCCGATCGTGTTCTCCGCGCCCTCCGCGCGGCCGCGGTGAAACAGAAAAGGGGCCTTGCGGCCCCTTCTTGTCCACCGAGCCGAACGTGGCTACAGCCGTTCGAAGATCGCCGCGATCCCCTGCCCGCCGCCGATGCACATCGTCACCAGCGCGTGCTTGGTGTTCGTGCGCTGCAGTTCGTAGATCGCCTTGGTCGCGAGGAACGCGCCCGAGCAGCCGATCGGGTGGCCGAGCGCGATCGCGCCGCCGTTCGGGTTGACCTTGGCCATGTCGAGCTCGAGGCCGCGCGACACCGCGATGGCCTGCGCGGCGAAGGCTTCGTTGCTCTCGATCACGTCCATCTTGTCGAGCGTCATGCCGGCCTTCTTCAATGCCAGCTTCGTCGCCGGGATCGGGCCTTCGCCCATGATCTCGTTGGGCACGCCGGCGACCGCGTAGCCGACGAGGCGTGCGACCGGCTTGTGGCCCGCGGCCGACGCCGCCGCCGCGTCGGCGAGCACCAGAAAGGCCGCGCCGTCGTTGATCCCCGACGCGTTGCCGGCCGTGACCGTGCCGTCCTTCTTGAACGCGGGCTTCAGCTTGGCCAGCGTCTCGAGTGTCGTGGACGCCTTCGGGTGCTCGTCGGTGTCGAAGACGACGTCGCCCTTCTTCGTCTGCTTGACGATCGGCACGATCTGGCTCTTGAACCGCCCCTCGGCGATCGCCGCGACCGCCTTGCGCTGCGAGTCGACCGCGAGCTGGTCTTGTTCCTCGCGCGAGATCTTCCACTTCGTCGCCAGGTTCTCGGCGGTGATCCCCATGTGGCCGACGCCGAACGGGTCGGTCAGCGTCGCGACCATCATGTCGACGAGCTTGGTGTCGCCCATCCGCGCGCCGGTGCGCATCGCCGTCGACAGGTAGCCGCCGCGGCTCATCACCTCGACGCCGCCGCCGATGCCGTAGTCGCAGTCGCCGAGCAGGATGTTCTGCGCCGTCGTCACGATGCCCTGCAGCCCCGAGCTGCACAGCCGGTTGACCGACATCGCCACGCTGTCCATCGGCAGCCCGGCCTGGATCGCCGCGACTCGCGCGACGTAGGCGAAGCGCGCCTCGGTCGGGATCGTGTTGCCGACGGTCACGTAGTTGATCGCCTTCGGGTCGACGCCCGATCGTTCGACCGCGGCCTTCATCACGCTGCCGGCGAGCTCGGCCGGCTCGAGGTCGGCGAGCGCACCGCCGAAGGTGCCGATCGCCGACCGCGCTGCCGAAAGGACCACCACGTCGCGCTGGTTCATCTGTCGTCTCCTGGATGTTTCGTCGTCGGGCCGGGCCGCGGCCCGGATGTGCTCAACAACTGTGCCACAACGGCCACCGCAACGACGGCCGGCTCCTTGCCGACGATGCCCGGCAGCCCGACCGGGCAGACGAGACGGTCGCCGGCGTCGACGCCGCGGTCGGCCAGCCGCGACACGAAGCGCGCCCGTTTCGTCGCGCTGCCGACGAGGCCGCAGAACGCGGCGTCGCCGCGCGCCAGCACCGCGTGGACGATCGCGAAGTCGAGGTCGTGGCGGTGCGTCGCGACGACGACGTGCGCGCCGCGCGCCATCGCCGCGACTTCGGCGACGGCGTCGTCGGTGGCGATGCGCTCGACGCGGGCCGGCGAGGCGCCGGACACATCCGCGACGGCCCCGCTCGGTGCGTCGCCGCCGGCGGCGGCGCCTTCGCCGGCGAACGCGTCGGCGCGCTCGTCGATCCAGCGCACGCGGCACGGCAGCGCCGCCACAGCCGCGACGACCGCGCGGCCGACGTGGCCGGCGCCGTGCATTTCGAGGACGAAGCGCGGCGCCGGCAGCGGCCAGCGCGCAAAGTCGATGGCGGCCAGCGGCGTGTAGCGCAGCGTCACGACGCCGCCGCAGCACTGGCCGAGCGACGCGCCGAGGACGACCGTCTCGTCCCACGCCCCCGCGGCGTCGAGCCGCGCGCGTGCCGCGGCCATCGCGCGCCACTCGAGCTGGCCGCCGCCGACGCTGCCGCGCGTGGCGTCGGCCGCGACGAGCATCCGTGCGCCGGCTTCGCGCGGCGCCGACCCACGCACCGCGACGACGTCGACGACGACCGCCGGCCGCCGCGCGGCGCGCCACGCGAGCGCGGTCGCGCGCAGGTCGTCGCGCAGGTCGGTCATCGCGTGGTCGACGGCGGCGGTCACCGGACGTGCCGTGTGCCGCGCGGCCGGTGCGGCGATGTTGGCCAGCAGCCGCAAAGCGCCGTCACGCGCCGCCCGCCGCCGTCGCCTGCACCGCCGCCTGCACCGCCTGCACCGCCGCCGGCACCGCCGCCTGTTCCGCCGCCTGTTCCGCCGCCTGTTCCGCCGCCTGTTCCGTCGGTTGCGCCGCCGGTTGCTCCGCCGGCTGCGCCGCCTGCACCGCCGCCAAC
>CBDUBX010000352.1:0-2890 GCA_965365495.1 uncultured Burkholderiales bacterium | reverse complement strand
TCAGGTCCTCGAAGACGACGCCGGCGCGCTTGTAGCCGTTGGTGCCGACGTTGGCGAGGTTGTTGGCGATGGCGTCCAGCTTGGTCTGCTGGCCTTCCATCCCCGTCTTGGCGATCCACAGCGAACGAATCATCGCGCTTGCCCCCGGCGGTACCTGTTGACGGCGATGTTGAGCGCCGGGGCGGATTTCGAAGCGCCGATAAGCGGGGTCGCGGGGGCGCAGATGTGGACCGTGCGCAGCCCGCGCCCGGTGGTTCGGCGGGGCGCGCTGGCGCGGCACCGCCGCCGCGGGGTCAGGACGCGCCGGAAGGGAGCCGAGAGGCGGGGCGCGCTGGCGGTCGCGATGCGGCGCCGGCCCGGGCCCCGGCGCGACGAATCAGGAAGCCGCCGGCGGCGGATCTTCGGTCGTCGTCGGCGGCACTTCGTCCCACAGCGTGTCGCCGGCGATGTCGACGCCGACCGATGCTAGCGAGACGCCGGCGCTGGGCTCGGCCGGATGCAGCACCCACAAGCCGTCGTCGCCCTTGCGGAAGACGTCGCAACGGCGCGTATCGGGGTCGACGACGACGAACTCGCGCAGCGACGGCAGCAAGCGGTACATCGTGAACTTCGCGCCGCGGTCGTAGGCGGCGGTCGACGGCGACAGCACCTCGACGACGAGCGTCGGCTCGCGCAGCAGCCGCGGGTCGGCGGCGTCGGCGGCGCTGCAGCTGACGACGACGTCGGGGTAGAAGCCGGCATCGGCGGCGTCGACGCGGACCATCGTGTCGGCGATGAACGCGCGGCACGGCGTGCCCCGGAGCTGGCGGCGGAGCTCGGCGTAAAGATTGCCGGCGACGACGACATGCGCCTTCAGTGCGCCGGTCATCGCGAACACCTCGCCGGCGACGTACTCGTGTTTCGTCGGCTGCCGCAGCTCCCACGCGAGGAAGTCCGACCACGTCAGTGCGAGTGGGCGTTCGGCTCGTCCCATGCGTCGGCTCCCGCGGCTGCAGCGGGGACGAGTGTAGAAGAGCCTCGCGCCGGGCTCGAGCGCGCCGCGCTGCTTTGAGACCGGCGGCTACTGCGGCCCGAGCAGCTTGCTCGCCGACTGCTCTCGCTGCTCGGCGCGCTGCAGCGCCTTCATCTGCTGCTCGAACTGGCGCGACGCGGCGATCATCGCGACCATCGTCTCGATCGGGCTGACGTTGGACCCTTCGAGCGCGCCGGCCTGGACCCGCGCTCCCGAATCGGCCGCGAGGTCGGCGCCGTCGGCGCTGCGGAACAGCCCGTCGCCGCCGCGCACCAGCGGCGCTTCGGGCGTCACCAGCTTCAGCCGGCCGACGGTCTGCGAACGTTCGCCGGCGACCGTCGTGCTGATCGTGCCGTCGGCGGCGATCTCGACCGCGGCGTCGGCCGGCAGCGTGATCGGGCCGCCGTCGCCGAGGACCGGCAAGCCGCCCGGCGTCACGAGCTGGCCGGCGGCGTCGGTCTGGAACGCGCCGGCACGCGTATAGGCCTCGGTGCCGTCGAGCGACTGCACCGCGAACCACGCGCCGCCGGTGGCCGCGACGTCGAGCGAACGGCCGGTGGCCTGGACCGGGCCGGCGCGGAAGTCGGCGCCGACCGTCGATTCGAGCGCGTAGACGCGCGTGCTCGCGCCGTCGCCGCGCACCGGCACCGCGCGGAACGCCTGCAGCTCGGCGCGAAAGCCGGTCGTCGACGCGTTGGCGAGGTTGTTGGCGAGCGCGTCCTGGCGTTGCAGCATCGCCTTCGCGCCGGCCATCGACAGGTAGATGAGTCGGTCCATGCGGGGTCAGCTCGACACGAGGGCGACAACGGGCGCAACGGCGCCGCCGACCGATGCGCCGGCGCGAACCCGTTGCGGCGACGATGCGGCACGCCGCATCGCGGTCAGCGCATGTTGACCAGCGTTTGCAGCACTTGGTCCTGGGTCTTGATCGTCTGCGCGTTGGCCTGGTAGGTGCGCTGCGCGATCATCATGTTGACGAGTTCCTGCGTCAGGTCGACGTTGGACTCCTCGAGCGCGCTCGTCTGCAGGTTGCCGAGGTTGCCGCTGCCCGGCGCGCCGAGCACCGGATCGCCCGAATCGATCGACTTCGTCCATTCGTTGCCGCCGATCGGCTGCAGCCCGTTCAGGTTGGAGAACGTCGCGAGCTCGATCTGGCCGACCGAGCGGCTGCGGCCGTTGGTGTAGTTGGCGCGGATCAGGCCGTTGTTCTCGACGACGACGCCCGACAGCGAGCCGGCGGTGTAGCCGTCCTGGTCGAGCTTGGTCACGCCGAACGGCGCGGCGAACTGCGTGAACGATGTGAAGTCGAACTGCAGGTCGTCGATCGGCATCGTGCCGACGCCGTCGACCGGCGTGCCGGCGGCGATGTCGGCGGTGAAAGGCGTCGTCGGGCTCGCCAGGCGGCCGCTTTCCTCGAACGTGATCACCTGGATCGGCGCGAGCGGCGTGCCACCGACCGGCTCGCCGTTGGCCGAGGCGAACACGTTCCACGTCTCGGCGGCGGTCTTCTGGAAGTACATCGTCAGCGCGACGTCCTTGCCGTTGGCGTCGATCGCGGTCACCGACGTCGCGCTGTTATAGGTGTTGACGTCGGTGAAGTCGATGCCGCCGCCGCTCGGTTCGGTGATCTTGCCGCGCGAGTCGAGGTTGGCGTGGATCGTCACGCGGCTCGTCGGGTTGGGCTCGATCGTGTCGGTGGACAGTTGCAGTTCGCGCGCCTGGCCGGTCTGGACGATGCCGGCCGCGTCGGCGGCGTAGCCCATCAGCTTGTGGCCCTGG
Source organism: uncultured Burkholderiales bacterium (assembly GCA_965365495.1). GTDB lineage: Bacteria > Pseudomonadota > Gammaproteobacteria > Burkholderiales > Burkholderiaceae_C > Rubrivivax. The sequence goes on along the minus strand of CBDUBX010000352.1, from coordinate 99 downwards.
TTGTTGATGATGTAGCCCGAGCGGTCGAGCTTGAACTGGCCGTTGCGCGTGTAGTGCACCGCGTTGTCGCCGGTCTTGACCTGGAAGAAGCCGTTGCCG
>CBDUBX010000351.1:0-2905 GCA_965365495.1 uncultured Burkholderiales bacterium | reverse complement strand
CCGCTGGTCGTGCTGTCGGGCGCGCCGGCGGCGCACGAGGCGGCCAGCGGCTACCTGCTGCACCACCAGGTGAAGACGCTCGATTCGCAATGGCGGCTGTTCGAGGAGCTGACCGTCGACCGCGCGCGGCTCGACGACGCGGCCGCCGCGCCGGCGCAGATCGCGCGCGTGCTCGACGCGGCACTGGTTCGGTCGCGGCCGGTGTACCTCGAGATCCCGCGCGACATGGCGACGCGGCCGTGCGCCGCGGTCGGTGCGTCGCCGGCGCCGGCAGTCGACCCCGACCGCCTCGCGGCCTGCGCCGACGCGGTGCTGGCGCGGCTCGCCGCGGCGCGGCGACCGCTGCTGATGGTCGGCGTCGAGGTGCGCCGCTACGGCCTCGAAGCCAAGGTCGCCGAGCTCGCGCTGGCGCTCGACGTGCGGGTGGTCACGAGTTTCATGGGCCGCGGGCTGCTGGCCAAGGCCGGCATTCCGCTGGTCGGCACCTACCTCGGTCTGGCCGGCGACGCCGGCGTCAGCACGCAGGTCGAAGCGTCGGACGCGCTGCTGCTGCTCGGCGTCATCGTCTCCGACACCAACTTCGCGGTGTCGGCACGGCGCATCGACCTGCGCCAGGCGATCCATGTGTTCGACGGCGACGTCGCGATGAACCACCACGTCTACCACGCACTGCCGATCGCCGCGCTGGTCGACGCGCTGCTCGAGCGCGTGGCGCGACGCAGCGCGGCGCCGACGGCGGGCGCTGCAGCCGAGATCGCCGCCGCAGCGACAACGACGGCGGCGGCATCGGGCGCAACGGCGTCGACGGCGGCAACGGCATCGATGGCGGCGACGAACGAGGCGCGACTCGCCTCATCCGCTGCGACCGCCGCCGCCGCCGCCGATCCGCCCGGCGCGCTTGCCGCCACCGACGCCGACCCCGCGGTGCAGCCGCAGGACATCGCGGTCGCGGTCAACGCGCTCTTTGCGCGCCACGGCAGCCTGCCGCTGGCCAGCGACGTCGGCGACTGCCTGTTCACCGCAATGGACATCGGCCAGGCCGAGCTGCTCGCGCCGGGCTACTACTCGACGATGGGCTACGGCGTGCCGGCCGGCATCGGGCTGCAGGTCAGCACCGGCCAGCGGCCGCTGGTCCTCGTCGGCGACGGCGCGTTCCAGATGACCGGCTGGGAGCTCGGCAACGCCGCGCGCTGCGGCTGCGACCCGATCGTGCTGGTGTTCAACAACGCCAGCTGGGAAATGCTGCGCACGTTCGAGCCGCAGGCCAAGTTCAACGACCTGAGCCGCTGGGACTTCGCGCAGATGGCCGCCGGCATGGGAGGCGACGGCCACGTCGTGCGCACCGTCTCCGAGCTGCACGCAGCGCTCGAACGAGCGCACGAGCGGCGCGGGCGCTTCCAGCTGATCGACATCCGTCTCGCGCCGGGCCGCTTGTCGCCGACCCTGGCGCGGTTCGTGCACGCGGTGCGCCGGCTGTCGTCCCCGGCGTGACGCGGCGCGGCATCATCGCCACCTTCCGCATCCGAAAGAGACCTCCATGCGCATCGGCGTTCCTCGCGAGATCAAGAACCACGAATACCGCGTCGGCCTGACGCCGTCGAGCGTGCGCGAGCTCGTGCTGCACGGCCACGACGTGCGCGTCGAGGCCGGCGCCGGTGCGGCGATCGGCCTGACCGATGCGCAGTACCAGGCGGCCGGCGCGACGCTCGCCGCGGCCGCGGCCGAGGTGTTCGAATGGGCCGAGATGGTCGTCAAGGTCAAGGAGCCGCAGCCGCAGGAGATCGCGATGCTGCGACCGGGCCAGCTGCTCTACACCTATCTGCACCTCGCCCCCGACCCCGAGCAGACGGCGGGGCTCGTCGCCAGCGGCGCGGTCTGCGTCGCCTACGAAACGATCACCGGCGCCGGCGGCGGGCTGCCGCTGCTGGCGCCGATGAGCGAGGTCGCCGGGCGGATGGCGATCCAGGCCGGCGCGGCGCACCTCGAGAAGTCCAAGGGCGGGCTCGGGCTGCTGCTCGGCGGCGTTCCGGGCGTGCCGCCGGCGCACGTGCTGATCCTCGGCGCCGGCGTCGTCGGCACGAACGCGCTGCAGATGGCGGTGGGCATCGGCGCACGCGTCGACGTGTTCGACCGCAACGTCGAGCGGCTGCGCCAGCTCGACCTCGTCTATGCCAACCGCATCCAGACGGTGTTCTCGACCGCGCACGCGATCGAGGAGCACATCGCGCGCGCCGACCTCGTCGTCGGCGGCGTGCTGATCCCCGGCGCCGCTGCGCCGAAGCTCGTGACCCGCGAGATGCTGAAGACGATGAAGCCCGGCGCGGTCGTCGTCGACGTCGCGATCGACCAGGGCGGCTGCTTCGAGACGTCGCACGCGACGACGCACGCCGACCCGACGTACGTCGTCGACGGCGTGATCCACTACTGCGTCGCGAACATGCCGGGTGCGGTCGCGCGCACGTCGACCTTCGCGCTGAACCACGCGACGATCGCGCACGCGATCGCGCTCGCCGACAAGGGCTGGAAGCGCGCCGCCGCCGACGACCCGCACCTGCGCGCCGGGCTCAACGTCGTCGAAGGCCGCGTCACGCACGCGGCGGTGGCGCACGACCTCGGCTACGACTGGGCCGACCCGGCGACGCTGCTGAATTGAACGGCGCGGGCGGTCGTCGGTGAGCGCACCGCCGTCGGCGGTCGACCGCGGCGACGCTGCTCCACGCCAGCTCGCGGACGATCGACGGTGAGCGCACCGCTGTCGGCATTCGACCGCCGCTTCGCGATCGCTGCGGCGGCGGCGCTGCCGGTGGCCGCGTTGTGGTCGACCGCGTTGCCTGCCATCGCGTACGGCGCGACGCCGGGCGAAGTGGCGGTGGGCCAACTGCTGCGCGACGCGACGATGCTCGGG
>CBDUBX010000350.1:0-2909 GCA_965365495.1 uncultured Burkholderiales bacterium | reverse complement strand
CCGCGCGTCAGAGCCGCGGCGCCTGCCCGCCGCGCGTCAGAGCCGCGGCGCCTGCCCGCCGCGCGTCAGAGCCGCGGCGCCTGCGCACCGCGCGTCAGACCCGCGACGGCGGCTGCGCCTGCGACTTGCGATAGGGACAGGCCGGGCGCACGCAGCGCGCGTACAGCGACAGCGCGTGCTCCTGCAGCTCGAACCCCAGGCCGACCGTCACCTTGCGCTGGCGTCGCTCGATCTCATCGTCGTAGAACTCCTCGACGCGGCCGCAGTCCAGGCACACGAGGTGGTCGTGGTGCCGCCCCTCGTTGAGCTCGAACACTGACTTGCCCGACTCGAAATTGCTGCGGCTGAGCAACCCCGCCTGCTCGAACTGCATCAGCACCCGGTAGACGGTGGCCAGCCCGATGTCGGCGCCTTCGGCGAGCAACGCCTTGTAGACGTCCTCGGCAGTCATGTGCCGCCGCTCGGTGCGTTGGAAGATCTCGAGGATCTTGATCCGCGGCACGGTGGCCTTCAGGCCGCTGCTCTTGATGTCGTCGGCGTTCTTCACTGGGGCTCCCGCTGCGGGCGACCGGTGGCACGGCGACCGGCCCCTAGAATCGACTGATCATAGCCAAGGGCGCCGGCGTCGCCCGCTGCCGGTTGCGTGATGCGCCCCATCGACCCGCCCCTTCGACCTCCGTCCGTCGCCGCTGCCGTCGTCGCCGTGGCCGCGGTCGCGATGCTCGCCGGCTGCGCGTCGCGGCAGCGCACCGACAGCCTGTTCGGCGTGATCACGCCGTACCGTATCGACATCGTCCAGGGCAACGCGGTCACCCGCGAACAGGCGGCGCAGGTCCGTCCGGGGATGACGCGGCTGCAGGTGCGCGACGTGCTTGGCACGCCGCTGGTCACCGACCCGTTCCACGCCGACCGCTGGGACTACATTTTCACGCTGCGCCGCCCGAAAGCCGAGCCGCAGCGGCGACACGTCGTCGTCTGGTTCGAAGGCGACGCGGTGCAGCGCATCGACGCGCCCGAGCTGCCGTCGGAGCGCGACTTCGTCGCGTCGATCGCCCGCCCGGGCAAGCCGAAGGACGTCAAGCTCGAGCTCACCGACGACGAGCGCCGCGCGCTGCCGCCGCCCAAGCCGCGCGACGCCGCGGCCGACGAGCCGGCCGGCGCGGTGCGCAGCTACCCGCCGCTCGAAGGCGGTTGATGGCGCGCGCCGCCGACGAGAAGCTGCGGATCGCGGTCGCCGGCGCGTCCGGGCGGATGGGCCGCACCATCGTCCACGCGGTGCTCGACAGCGCCGATTGCGTGCTGGCCGCGGCGTTCGAGGCACCGGGCAGCCCCGCGGTCGGCAGCGACGCCGCGGCGCTCGCCGCGCGCGCCGGCCACGCCGGGCATGCGGCGGATGCGCGGCACGACCAAGGCCTCGCGATCGGCGACGACGCGCACGCGGCGATCGCCGCGGCCGACGTGCTGATCGACTTCACCCGGCCCGCGGCGACGCTGGCCCACCTCGCGCTGTGCCGCGACGCCGGCGTCGCCGCGGTCGTCGGCACGACCGGCTTCTCGCCGCAGGACCGGGCCGTCATCGCCGCCTGTGCCGAACGCGTGCCGCTCGTCGTCGCGCCGAACATGAGCGTCGGCGTCAACGTCGCGCTGCGGCTCGCGGCGCTGGCCGCGGCGGCGCTCGGCGACGGCTACGACGTCGAGATCGTCGAGGCGCACCACCGCCACAAGGTCGACGCGCCGAGCGGCACCGCGCTGGCGTTCGGCGATGCGGTGGCCCGTGCGCGCGGCGTCGACATCGCGACGCACGGCGTGTTCGCACGCCACGGCCACACCGGCGAGCGCGCCGCCGGCAGCATCGGCTTCTCGACGATCCGCGGCGGCGACATCGTCGGCGACCACACGGTGCTGTTCGCCGGCGGTGGCGAACGCGTCGAGATCACGCACCGCAGCAGCAGTCGCGCCAACTACGCCGAAGGCAGCCTGCGCGCTGCGCGTTTCGTCCACCGCCGCGCGCCGGGGCTGTACGACATGGCCGCGGTGCTCGGCCTGGTCTGACCGCGCAGCGTGGGGTTCGGCGCTGGCCTGGCCGACCTGTGGGCGCGTAGCGACCCGGTTGCGCGCGCGGTCGCGCTGCTGCTGTTGGCGATGTCGGTCGCGGCGTGGGTGCTGATCGTCTGGCGGGCGTGGCAGCTCGGCCGCGTCCGCGCCGACATCGCCCGCGCGCTGCCGGCGTTCTGGGCCGCGCCGACGGTGGTGGCGGGGTGCGACCGCGTCGCCGAACTCGACCGCTCGCGCGTTCTGATGCCGCTGGTCGACGCGGCGCTCGCGACGCCGACCGAGGCGACGCTGCAACAGTCGTCGCCCGACGTCGTTCGCCGCGCGCGGCTGCGCGCCGCGCTGCACGCTGCCGCCGCGCAGCTGCGGCGTGGGCAGACGACGCTCGCGAGCATCGCGTCGGCGGCGCCGTTCGTCGGCCTGTTCGGCACCGTCTGGGCGGTGCACCACGCGCTGACCGGCATCGCCGCGGCCGGCAGCGCCGGGCTCGACCAGGTCGCCGCGCCGATCGGCGAAGCGCTGCTGATGACCGCCGCGGGGATCGCCGTCGCGGTGCCGGCAATGCTCGGCTACAACGTCTTCGGCCGGCGCATCGCGGCGTGCGAAGCGGCGCTCGACGGCTGGGCGCACGACCTGCACGCGCTGCCGCCGGCGGACGGCTGACGCCGCGGCGTCGGCCGCGGCGCGCTCCCTAGAATCGTCGCGATGCACGACAAGTACGTACCCGCGGCCGTCGAGGCCGCCGCGCAGGCGCACTGGGACGCGAGCGGCGCGTGGCGGGTCGTCGAGAACGAATCGCGGCCGAAGTTCTACGCCTGCTCGATGCTGCCCTACCCCAGCGGCAAGCTGCACATGGG
>CBDUBX010000349.1:0-2915 GCA_965365495.1 uncultured Burkholderiales bacterium | reverse complement strand
GCGCCGCCGGGATCGTCGTCACCAGCATCGACTGCTTGGCGTTGGTCGGGCAGCCGAGGCCGCACGAGCCGAGGTTCCAGCACGCGCGGACGTTGCGCGGGATCGCCGCCGCCGAGATGCCGAGCCGGGCCGCGCCGACCTTCAGCAGCTCGTTGTTGCGGTTCGGCGGAACGAGCCACGGGCCGACGTGCAGCCGCTGCTCGGCCTGCAGGAACCACGGCGACATCGCATCGTCGGTCAGCTCGGGCAGCGCATAGTGCTCACGCCAGTAAGCAAGCGTGGCCGACGGCGTGCGGAACGAGCTCGTCCAGTTGACCGTCGTCGAGCCGCCGACACAGCGCCCTTGCAGGATCGCCACGCCCTTGTCGGCGGTCTTGCGGTTGCCGCTGTCCTGGTACAGCTGCGGGTAGGCGTCCGATTCGAACTGGCGGAAGTCGCTGCTGCTGCGCAGCGGGCCCTCTTCGACGATGACGACGTGCAGCCCGGCGGCCGACAGCAGCTCTGCGGTGATGCCGGCGCCGGCGCCGCTGCCGACGATCGCGACGTCGCAGGCGAGCGTCGCCGGCGCCGCGGCGAAGTCCCCGCCGTGCACTTTCCACCCGCGCGCCAGCCCCTCGCGGATCGGGTCGGCGATGCGGCTCATCGTCGGCCTTCGATCGCTGCGCAGGAAGCGCCCGCCCGCCGTCGCGTCACGGCCTTCAAGCGACCGGGCGCTGGCCGGGATAACCGATCTGCGCCCAGGTCGCCGGCTCGGCGAAATAGCTCGCGTTGGTCAGATCGCGCAGCGCGTGGTAGGCCTGCTGGCGCAGCGTCAGCGACGAGTCGCGCATCGCGGCGAGCGCGGCCTGCACTTCGGCCGCAGACGCGTCGGTCCACGGCGCGTGCAGTCCGGCGACGAGAACGCGGCCGGGTGCGCTGCCGATCACCGTCAGCAGCTCGTCGACCTCGTGCTGCAGCGCCGGCGACAGCCCGGCGATCGACGCTTCGACGCGGCCAACCTGCGCGGCGACCGCGCGGGTGCGCGCCGCGGCATCGGCCGGCAGCATCGTGCCGAGCACCGCCGGCGCCAGCGCGGCGAAGATCGCGCGGCTCGTCGCGCCGAGGCGGCCGTCGCGCCGCGCCGGCGCGACCAGCGCGAGCGACCCGCCGACCAGCGCCAATACCGTCCCGGTGGCGAGCCCCACCGAGAGAAGGGTGCGTCTGCGCATGGTGCGCAGTGTTGCATCATCGCGGCTGTGCGCCCTAGAGCGGTGCAACCAATCCGACGCCGGCCGCGCCCGGCCCGCGTCGCTGCCGCTAACGTCGGCATGTCGCGACATGAACCTCAAAGGCGAACAGATACTGCGCGGCCTGCATGTGGTCGCCGCCGAACGCGCGGCGCGTGCGGCCGACCCGGCGCTCGCCGCGGCGGTGGTGGCCGTCAAGCACTACCAGCACCTGCGTTTCCAGGCGACCTACGCCGATTTGCTCGCCAGCCCGCGCTACGCGCGCGCGGCGCAGTTCTTTCTCGACGATCTCTACGGCCCGATGGACTTCACGCGGCGCGACGACGAGTTCGCGCGCATCGTCCCCGGGCTCGTGCGGCTGTTTCCCGACGACATCGTGTCGACCGTCGTGTCGCTGTCGGAGCTGCATTCGCTGTCGGAGACGCTCGACACGGCGATGGCGCGCACCGTCGGCGCCGCGACGATCGACGACACCGTTTACGCCGCGGCGTGGCGCGCCGTCGGGCAGCCCGACGCGCGCGAGCGGCAGATCGCGCTGATGCTGTCGGTCGGCACCGCGCTCGACCGCTACACGCGCAACCCGCTGCTGCGCCACAGCCTGCGCGTGATGCGGCGCCCGGCGCAGGCGGCCGGGCTCGGCACGCTGCAGACCTTTCTCGAAACCGGCTTCGACACGTTTCGCGGGATGCAGGGTGCGGCGCCGTTTCTCGACACCGTGGCCACGCGCGAGCGCGCGCTGGCGCGGCGGCTGTTCGCCGGCGGCGGCGTTCGCGACCCCGACCGCACGCCGCCGGCGACCGCGCCGCCCGGCGTGACCGGTGCCCGGTCCGACTAGGACAAGTCCCGTAGCTGCGCCGCACCCCCGCAGCGACGATCCGCCACCCTCGAACCACCCGGAACGACCACGTGCCAGCCGCCATGACCGCCTCCCCCCGCAGCAGCAAGCCTTGGTTGCAGAACTACCCGCCGGGGGTGCCCGAGTTCGCCCAGGTCGACGCCTACAACGACGTCGGCGCGGTGCTCGACGCGGCGTTCCGGCGGCACGCCAAACGCGACGCACTCGAATGCATGGGCGCGCGGATGACCTACGGCCGCGTCGGCGAGCTCGGCGAGGCGTTCGGCGCGTGGCTGCAGTCCAAAGGCATCAAGCCCGGCGAGCGCATCGCGCTGATGATGCCCAACGTGCCGCAGTACCTGATCGCGCTGGCCGGCGTGCTGCGCGCGGGCTACGTCGTCGTCAACGTCAACCCGCTGTACACCGCGCGCGAGCTCGAACACCAGCTGGTCGACTCGGGCGCGGTGGCGATCGTCGTCCTCGAGAACTTCGCCGCGACGCTCGAGGAAGTGATCGATCGCACCACGGTCAAGCACGTCGTGGTCGCGTCGATCGGCGAGATGCTCGGCTTTCCGAAGGGGCTGCTCGTCGACTTCGCGGTGCGCCACGTGAAGAAGCTCGTGCCCGAATACACGTTGCCGACCGACGGCGGCCGCAGCGTCACGCGGTTCTCGAAGGCGCTCGACGCCGGCGGGTCGATGTCGCTGAAGCGCGTGCCGGTGTCGAAGGACGACGTCGCGTTCCTGCAGTACACCGGCGGCACGACCGGGCTGTCGAAGGGGGCGACGCTGCTGCACCGCAACGTCGTCGCCAACCTGATGCAGTGCGAGGCCTGGTTCAAGCCGATGCTCGAC
>CBDUBX010000348.1:0-2934 GCA_965365495.1 uncultured Burkholderiales bacterium | reverse complement strand
CTGCAGCGCAGCCAGATCGAGGAGCTGATGCAGTCGCTCGCGCGGTCGCGCGACGAGAACGTGCTGGCCGACGTCGACGCCGCGATCCGAGTTGCGATGCAGCAGGCGGCGATCACCGGCAGCGCCGAGCCGTTGGTGCTGACGCTGAAGCAGGCCGACGAGCGCTTGGCACGGTTCAGCGAGCCGCGGCTCGAGCTCGTGCGCCGCGCGGTGTCGAAGGACCTTGACCGCGTGCGCGCCGCCGGCGTCACCGACCCGTCGGTACTGAGCATCCGTCTGGACGAGATCGTCCGCCAGCTCGACGACCTGCCGCTCGTGTCGGCGCCGCAGCGGCGCACCGCGCGATCGGTCGCGACCAGCGGCAGCGCTGCGACCATCCAAGGTGAGCCCGCCGCGTCGGGCGACGCGGCGTCGGCGGCAGCAGCTGCGGCGGTCGAGCCCGCGGCGTCGTCGTCCGGCTGGCGTTCGCTCGGCGGCGCGGTCGGCCGCTGGTGGAACGTGTTCGCCGGCAGCGCGTGGCAGGAAGTGCGCGACCTGATCCGCATCACGCGGATCGACAAGCCCGAAGCGATGCTCGTCGCGCCCGAGCAGGCGTTCTTCCTGCGCGAGAACCTGAAGCTGCGGCTGCTGAACGCGCGGCTGGCGCTGATGTCACGCCAGTTCGACGCCGCGCAGCCCGACCTGCGCGACGCGCAGCAAGCGCTCGACCGCTATTTCGACCGCAGCGACCGCCGCGTCGCCGCAGCGAGCCAGCAGGTGCGCGAGGTGGCGAGCCAGGCGCGGCTGGTCGGCGTGCCGCGGCCCGACGCCACGCTCGCGGCGATCGCCACCGCGTCGTCGGGGCGCTGACGTGACGCGCGATCGCCGGCGATTCGGCGGACCGCAGGCGAGGTGACGCGCGGTGCGCGGCGTCATCTGGTTTGTGCTGCTGTTCACCGTCGCGGTCGTCGCGGCGACGATGCTCGGCGGCAACGACGGTCTCGTCAGCATCTACTGGGGTGGCTGGCGCGCCGACCTGTCGCTGAACCTGTTCGTGATCGCCGTCGGCGCGGCGTGCTTCGTGTTGGTGTCGGCGATGCAGGCGCTGCAGGCGCTCGTCAGCCTGCCGCGCCGCGCCGGCCAATGGCGCGCGCTGCGCCGCGAGCGCGCGGCGACCGCGGCGTTGCGCGAGGCGCTCGTCGAGTATTTCGGCGCGCGCTACGGCCGCGCGCACAAGGCTGCGCAGCGCGCGCTGGCGATCCACGACGACAGCCCCGGCCTGCCCGACGACGCGGCGTTCCGCGCGCTGACGCAGCTCGTCGCCGCGGCCAGTCTGCACAGCCTGCAGGACCGCGTGCGGCGCGACGAATTGCTGCAAGCAGTGCTGCGCTTCGGCCGCAGCCGCGCCACCGACGAGGCGGCGCAGCTGCTCGCCGCGCAATGGGCGCTCGACGACCGCGACGCGCCGCGCGCGCTCGAAGCGCTGGCCGCGCTGCCGCCGGGTGCGGCGCGGCGCACCCACGCGCTGCGGTTGAAGTTGCAGGCGTCGCGGATGGCGCGCCGGCCGCTGGACGCGCTGCACACCGCGCGGCTGCTCGCCAACCACCAGGCGTTCTCGCCGCACGTCGCGCAAACGCTGCTGCGGTCGCTGACCGGCGAAGCGCTCGACAACGTCCACGACGCCGAGCAGCTGCGGCGCCAGTGGTCGCAGCTCGACGTTGCCGACCGGCGCGACGCGCAGGTCGCGGCGCGCGCCGCGCAGCGCGCGGTCCAGCTCGGCGCCGTCGACGACGCGCGGCAGTGGCTGCGGCCGTTCTGGGACCAGCTGGCGGCGCTGTCGCGCGACGACCGCGAAGCCGTGGCGCTGGCGCTGATCGACGCGCGCGCCGGCATCGGCAGCGACTGGCTGCCGCGGCTCGACGCCGCGGCGCAGGACTTCGGCCACGACAGCGCGGTCCTCGCCGCGGTCGGCATGGCCTTCGCCGAGCGTCAGTTGTGGGGCAAGGCGCGGCGGCTGCTCGAGCAGGCCGCCGCCGCGGCCGGATTGCCGCCGCGCGTGCGCCGCATTGCGTGGCGCGAGCTCGCGGCGCTGGCGCTGCGCGAAGGCGACACCGACCGCGCGCGCGACTGCGAACGCGCCGCCGCGGCGCTCGACTGATGCCGGCGCGTACCGACGCGGCCGCAGAGAATCAAGCCGGTGACAGCGTCGCGACTCGGCAGCGCCGACGGGGCCTCGCGAGGGTCGCACTGCTATACTCCGCGGCTCGCGCGGCTGTAGCTCAGCTGGATAGAGTACTTGGCTACGAACCAAGGGGTCGTGGGTTCGATTCCTGCCAGCCGCGCCAAACTTTCTTCTCGAAACAACGGCTTGGAGCTCACGCTCTGGGCCGTTTTTTCTTGCCGAAAGTCGTCACGAGCGTGGTGACTCACTGGCGCGAGCGCATGCCGAAGGGCGGCTCGAGGACAAGCCGCTGCACTTCACCCAGCCGAAGCTGCTGGTCGTCGATGAGCTGGGCTGGCTGCAATCCGCGGCCCACGCGGCGCATCTGATTTCCAGGTCGTGAGCCGCGCTACGAGCGCGGCTCAATGCTCGTAACCAGCAACCACTCGGTGGCAGAGTGGGCGGCGTGCTCGGCGACGCGGTGGTGGCCACAACGATCGTCGACCGGCTGCTGCACCACAGCCACGTGATCACCATCCGCGGCGACAACTACCGGCTGCGGACCCAGCGCAAGCCGCAGCCTAAAACGATCGATCGACCACGGTCAGCTCCGCATGTCGTCAGGGGGTCCACGTCGGATGTCGCTTGACACGCAAACCTGAACCCGCCGGCGTCTGGGACCGAACTCCAAGCGCGGAACGGCTGAATTCGCTCAAGTGCTCGGCGGATCGGGCCGTTCGCGGTTGATGTCCCAGGAAGTGGTGTAAGTCCAACCACTGCGTAGCGGCTTGCCG
>CBDUBX010000347.1:0-2943 GCA_965365495.1 uncultured Burkholderiales bacterium | reverse complement strand
TGTAGCTCAGGTCGATGACGCGGCCGTCGACGAACGGCCCGCGGTCGTTGATGCGGACGACCACCTCGCGGCCGTTGGCCGGGTTGCGCACGCGGGCGTAGCTCGGAATAGCGATCGTCGGGTGCGCCGCGGTCATCGCATACATGTCGTAGACCTCGCCGCTGGCGGTCGGGCGGCCGTGGTACTTGCGGCCGTACCAGCTGGCCAGTCCGACCTCGGCCCACGGCGCGTCGCCGTTCATCGGCACGTAGCGTCGGCCGAGAGCGACGTACGGCTTGTTCGGCCCGCCGGCGCGCAGCGGCTCGACGCGCGGCACCGCGTCGGCGACGCGGTCCAGACCCGGCGGCGGCCGCGCTTCGGGGCCGTCGGTGGTCGGCCGCGGTCCAGCGGCGGTGCCATCGCCGACCGGCGGCGGCGCGACGCTGGCGCAGCCGGCGAGCCCGACGACGAGCACGACGCCCATGATCGCCGAGCCACGCGCGGCGCCGCGCGGCCGCGGCGGCGACGCACCGGCCGCGCCCGCTGCGCTCGACCCGCCGGCCGTCGAACGCGCGATCAAGGCGCCGGCGCCGCGTCCTGCCAGCCGCCGCCGAGCGCGCGGTACAGCGCGACCCGGTTGCGCAGCCGCGCGAGCTGCGTCTGCAGCGCGAGCTGCTGCGCCGCGAACACCGAGCGCTGCGCGTCGAGGACCTCGAAGTGGCTGGCCACGCCGCTCTGGAAGCGCAGGCCGGTCAGCCGCATCCGTTCGGCCTCGGCCGCGGCCTGCGCGCGCTGCGCGCGCAACTGCTCGTCCCAGGTCGCGCGGCCGGCGAGCGCGTCGGCGACCTCGCGGAACGCGGTCTGCACCGCGCGCTGGTACTGCGCGACGGCGACCTCGCGGTCGACCTGCGCGATCGCCAGGTTGGCGTCGTTGCGGCCGGCGTCGAACAGCGGCAGCACGACTTGCGGCACGAAGGTCCAGCCCCACGACCCCGACTCGAACAACCCCGACAGCGCGGTGCTGACCGTGCCCGCGGTGCCGGTCAGCGTGATCCGCGGGAAGAACGCCGCGCGCGCCGCGCCGACGTTGGCCGCGGCGGCGGCCAGCTGCGCCTCGGCGGCGCGGATGTCGGGGCGGCGTTCGAGCAGGTCCGACGGCAGCCCCGGCGCGAGCTCGGGGCCGAGGCGCAGCGTGTCGAGCGCCGCAGCGCCGTCGGCCGCGTCGTCGGGCGGCGGCACGCCGCGCCCGGTGAGCAGCACCAGCAGGTTGTCGTCCTGCGCGCGTTGGCGCGCCAGCTGCGCCAGCGCGACGCGCGCCGCCTCGACGAGCGAGCGGAACTGCTCGACGTCGAGCCCCGACGCGGTGCCGTTGTCGAACTGCAGCTGCGTCAGCCGCAGCGCGTCTTCGCGCAGCGCCAGCGTGCGCCGCGTCAGCGCGAGCAGCGCGTCGTCGGCCAGCACCGCGAGCCATGCATCGGCGACCGTGGCCAACAGGCTGATCTGCGCCGTGCGCCGCGCTTCGTCGGTGGCCAGCAGCTGCGCCGCGGCGGCGTCGCTGAGGTTGCGCACGCGGCCGAACAGGTCGAGCTCGTAGGCGCTGACCGCCAGCCCCGCGGTGTAGACGCCGTCGCTGCCGCCGCCGTCGCGGCCCTGGATCTCGGCGCCGACGGCGGCGCCGACTCCAGGCCAGCGGTCGGCGCGGCGCAGGCGCAGCACCGCGCGCGCGCGCTCGACGTCGAGCAGCGCGACGCGCAGGTCGCGGTGGTGCTCGAGCGCTGCCTGCTGCAGCGCCTGCAGCCGCGGGTCGGCGTAGAAGTCGCGCCAGTGCAGGTCGGCGGCGACCGCGCCGGCGGCCGGCGTTGCGACGGCGTAGCGGGCGGGAACGCCGGCGACTGCCGGCCGCTCGACCGGCGGCGCGAGCGCTGCACAGCCGACGGTGGCGAGCGCCGCGGCCGCGACGGCGATCGTGCGGAGCGACGCCGTCATCGCGCGCTCCCGCCGCTGCTGTCGCCGCCATCGCCGCCACGCGGCGGTGCGGCGGCAGCAGGACCCGGCGTCGCCGTCACGACGCCCTGATCGGCGACCGTCGCAGGTCCGCGAGCGCCGGCCGCCGACGCGGCCGCCGCGTGGGCATACAGCTGCCGCTGGCGTTCGCTGCCCGGGAACAGCTTGCGCACGACGACGAAGAACACCGGCACGAAGAACACGCCGAGCCCGGTGGCGGCGATCATCCCGCCCATCACGCCGGTGCCGATCGCCTGCTGGCTGGCCGATCCGGCGCCGCCGGCGACGACCAGCGGCAGCACGCCGAGGATGAACGCCAGCGACGTCATCAGGATCGGCCGGAACCGCAAGTGGCACGCGGCGAGCGTGGCGTCGATCAGGCTGCGGCCCTGCGCCTGCAGGTCCTTCGCGAACTCGATGATCAGCACGGCGTTCTTTGCGCCCAGGCCGATGATCGTGATCACGCCGATCTTGAAGTAGACGTCGTTGGACAGCCCGCGCAGCGTCGTGCCGAGCACCGCGCCGAGCACGCCCAGCGGCACGACCATCAGCACCGCCAGCGGGATCGTCCAGCTTTCGTACAGCGCCGCGAGTGCGAGAAACACCGCGAGCAGCGCGAAACCGACGAGGATGAATTCCGACGCGCCGGCGAGCTTTTCCTCGCGCGACTGGCCGGTCCACTCGAACGCGAAACCCGCTGGCAGCTGCGCGGCGAGACGTTCCATCTCGGCCATCGCGTCGCCGGTGCTACGCCCCGGCGCGGCGTCGCCGGCGATGCGCAGCGACGGGTAGCCGTTGTAGCGCACGGTCTGCACCGGGCCGGTGACCCAGCGCGTCGACGCGAACGCCGCCAGCGGCACCGGCTGGCCCTGGACGTTCGTCGCGTTCAGCCGCAGCAGGTCGTCGGGCTGCATCCGCGCCGGCGCGTCGGCCTGGACGACGACGCGCTGCAGCCGGCCG
>CBDUBX010000346.1:0-2947 GCA_965365495.1 uncultured Burkholderiales bacterium | reverse complement strand
GGGCGCTGCTGGGGGCGCCACCGGCAGCGCCCAGCCGATCCGCTTCGTCAACATCCGCGAAACTGCCGGCTGGAGCCGCGACGGCGCCGCCGCGACGCCGAAGATCGCCGCGTTGCTGGCCGCGGCGCAGCTGCCGCCGCCCGAGCCGGTGCCGACGCACGCGCTGCGCTCCGCCGGCCGCTGCGTGGTCATCGGCGGCGCCGAGGCTGCCGAGCGCGCCGCGGCGATGCTCGGCGACGGCATCGACGCGACGCTGCTGCTGACCGCCACCGGCGGCGCACTGGCGCAGCCGCGCGATCGCGCCGCGACGCACGGCCGCGTGCTGCGCCTCGGCGGCTGGCTCGGCGCGTTCGACGTCGAGTGGGAAGCGACGAACCCGATCGACCCCGACCGCTGCACGCGCTGCAACCGCTGCGTCGAAGCGTGTCCCGAAGGGGCGATCGGCCTCGACTACCAGGTCGACGCCGACGCCTGCACCGGCCACCGAGACTGCGTGGTGGCGTGCGGCGCCGCTGCGGCGATCGACTTCGACCGCGCGCCGCAGCGTCGCCGCGCCACCTTCGACCTCGTGCTCGACCTGCGCGACGGGTCGGCCTTCGCGCTGCACGCGCCGCCGCAGGGCTACTTTCACACCGGTGAAGACGCGCAGCGGCTCGTCGACGCGGTGCTTGCTTTACGCGGCCTCGTCGGTACGTTCACCAAGCCGCGCCACGTGCACTGGGACGCGTCGATCTGCGCGCACAGCCGCAACGCGATCGTCGGCTGCGACGCCTGCGTCGAGGTGTGCTCGGCGCGCGCGATCACGAGCTTTGCCGCATCGCGCCGCCGCGGCGTCGCCGACGGCCGCGTCGGCGCCGTGTCGCGCGCTGTCGCGCAGGGGCACGACCGCACCGGCGTCGACCCGGGTGCGGGGGTGCGCGTCGAACCCGCGCTGTGCATCGGCTGCGGCGCGTGCAGCACCGTGTGCCCGAGCGGCGCGATGGCGTACGCGACGCCCGGCGCCGTCGACCAGGGTCGGCGCATCGCGACGCTGCTCGCGACCTACGCCCGCGCCGGCGGCCGCGACGCGGCGCTGCTGGTCCACGGCCACGACGCCGGGTCGCGCCTCGTCGACGAGCTCGGCCGCGGCGCGCGCATCGGCGCCGGCTACGCCGGCGTGCCGCCGCGCGTGCTGCCGTTGCCGGTGCCGTCGGTGGCGAGCGTGGGCCTGGACCTGTGGCTCGCCGCGATCGCCCACGGCGCGAGCCAGGTCTGGGTGCTCGCGACCGCCGATGTCGCGCCCGAGTACGTCGACGCGTTGACGGCGCAGATGGCCGTCGCGCAGGCGATCGTCGGCGGGCTCGGCTACCGCGGCGAGCACTTCCGACTGCTGCAGGCGCGCGATGCGCGCGACCTCGCGACGCTCGACGACGCGCTGCGCGCGGCGCCGGCGCTAGGCGTCGCGTGGCCGGCCGACTTCGCGGTCGCCGCCACGAAGCGCCCGACGCTCGAACTCGCGCTCGACCACCTGCGTGCGGCCGCGCCAGGCGCCGCGCCGGCGGCCGCCGGCGACGCGATCGCGCTGCCGCCGGCGGCGCCGTTCGGCACGATCGTCGTCGACCGCGACCGCTGTACGCTGTGCCTGGCGTGCGTCGGCGCTTGCCCGGCCGCGGCAATCAGCGACGACCCCGACCGGCCGCGGCTGCGCTTCGTCGAGAGCCGCTGCGTGCAGTGCGGGCTGTGCGCCAGAACCTGCCCCGAAGACGCGATCACGCTCGAACCTCGGTTGTGGCTCGCCGATGCCGGCCGCGCACGGCGCGAGTGGCGCATGCTCAACGAAGCCGAACCGCACCGCTGCGTGCGCTGCGGCCGCGCGTTCGGCACGCGGCGCGCGGTCGAGGCCGTCGCCGCGCGCCTGGCCGGCCACCCGGCGTACGCCGGCGCGGCCGCCGAGCGCTTGCGGATGTGCGTTGACTGCCGCGTCGTCGACGTCTACACCGCCGGCGACGAATTGCGGGTCCAGGACCTGTGACCGTCGCCGGGTCGAGGGCGCCGGGCCGCGCGCCGGGTGCCGCCGCGCCGGGGCGCGGCGGCGTCGCGTGACGCGCCTCGTCCTCGCCGACATCACCGGCCTCGTCGTCGCCGGCGGCCGCGGCACGCGAATGGGCGGCGTCGACAAGGGGCTCGTCGACCATCTTGGCGCGCCGCTGGCACTGCACGCGCTGCGCCGGCTGGCGCCGCAGGTCGGCGCGGTGGCGATCAACGCCAACCGCCACGTCGCTTCCTACGCGGAATTCGGCGCGCCGGTCTGGCCCGACTCTGTGGCCGGCCGACCGGGGCCGCTCGCCGGCTGGCTCGCCGGGCTGCAGCACTGCGCGACGCCGTGGCTGGCGACGGTGCCGTGCGACTCGCCGAACTTTCCGGTCGACCTCGTCGCGCGGCTCGCTGCCGCGGCTCGACATCCGGACAACGACGGCACCGGTGGCGGCGACGGCGACGGCGACATCGACGTCGTCGTCGCCGCGACCGCCGACGGCGTGCAGCCGGTGTTCGCGCTGTTGCGCGCGACGCTCGCGCCGCGCCTGGCCGCCGACCTCGCCGCCGGCGAGCGCCGCGTCGGCCGCTGGACCGCGCAGCAGCGCTGCCGCGTCGTGACGTTCGACGACGCGGCAGCGTTCGTCAACGTCAACACGCCGGCCGAACTGCAGCGCTTGCAGAACGCCGGCGACGCGCCGCGCTGACCCGCGCGGCACTGGCGGCGGCCTCAGGTCGCCTTCGACACGGCGATCGTCGGGAACTTCGCCGAGTAGTCCCGCGATTTCGCCGCGATCTTCACGGCGACCGCGCGCGCGACGTCGCGGTAGATCGCGGCGATCGGCCCGTCGGGGTCGGCGACGACGGTCGGCCGGCCGCTGTCGGCCTGCTCGCGGATCGCCATCGTCAGCGGCAGCGCGCCGAGGTAGTCGAC
>CBDUBX010000345.1:0-2972 GCA_965365495.1 uncultured Burkholderiales bacterium | reverse complement strand
GCCATGATCATCGGGTAGTTCCACGGCACGATCGCGCCGACGACGCCGACCGGCTCGCGCGTGACGAACGCCAGCGCGTTCGGCCCCGTCGGCGCCACCTCGCCGTAGACCTTGTCGACCGCTTCGGCGTACCACGCGACGCAGCGCGAGGTGCTCGGCACGTCGACCGCAAGCGCGTCGCGGATCGGCTTGCCCATGTCGAGGGTTTCGAGCAGCGCGAGCTCGTCGCCGGCTTTCGTGATCAGCTCGGCGTAGCGCTGCAGCACGCGCTTGCGCGCCGCCGGGCTCTTGCTCGACCAGCGGCCGTCGTCGAACGCGCGGCGCGCCGCGGCGACCGCGGCGTCGATGTCGGCCGCAGCGCCACGCGCGACCGCGCCGAGCACGCGGCCGTCGACCGGCGACTCGCAAGCGAAGGTCGCGCCGGCGGCGGCCTCGCGTCGCTCACCGTCGATCAGCGCGCGGCCGTCGACCTTCAGCGCAGCGGCGCGGGCGTGCCAGTCGATCGGCGGGCGGTCGTTCATCGTTCGGCTCCTTTCGTTCGGCGCTCAGCGGCGCAGCGCCTGGGCGATCTCGCGCTGCCGGCGCCGTTCGGCGTCGGCGATCAGCCAGCTCGCGGCGACGACGCCGACCGCAACGACGGCGACGATCAGCGTCGCCACCGCGTTGACGCTCGGGTTCAGCCCGAGCCGGGCGCGCGAGAAGATCACCAGCGGCAGCGTCGTCGACCCCGGCCCCGACAGGAACGCCGAGACGACGACGTCGTCGAGCGACAGCGTGAACGTCAGCAGCCACGCCGCGGCCAGGCTCGGCGCGATCATCGGCAGCGTCACGAGCCAGAACACCTGCTGCGGCCGCGCGCCGAGGTCCATCGCCGCTTCCTCGAGCTGCGGGTTCAGCTCCTGCAGCCGCGCCTGGACGACGACCGCCGCGTAGGCCAGCCCGAGCAGCAGGTGGCCGAGCCAGATCGTCGTCATCCCGCGCTCGGGCACGCCGATCGCGTTCTGCACGCTGACGAGCATCAGCAGCAGCGACAGGCCGATCACGACCTCGGGCATCACCAGCGGCGCGCCGGCCATGCCGGCGAACAGCGTGCGCCCCGGAAAGCGCCGGTACTTGACGAGGACGAACGCGGTCAGCGTGCCGAGCACGACCGACCCGCACGCAGTGAAGAACGCGATCCGCAGGCTCAGCCACAGCCCGCCGAGGATCTCGTCGTCGACGGCGAGCGCCCGGTACCACTTCAGCGTGAAGCCGCGCCAGACGTTGGGCAGCGGCGAGTCGTTGAACGAATAGACGACCAGGGCGACGATCGGCAGGTACAGGAACAGATACCCCGCGGCGAGCCACAGCGGTCCAATCGCCCGCCGCGGCGTCATCGCGCGGCCTCCTGCGATTCGGCGCGCACTTTGCTGAAGACCGCCAGCGGCACGATGATCAGCAGCACCATCACGACGGCGACGCTGCTGGCCATCGGCCAGTCGGTGTTGGCGAAGAACTCGTCCCAGATCACGCGGCCGATCATCAGCGTTTCGGGGCCGCCGAGCAGCTCGGGGATCACGTACTCGCCGACGCACGGGATGAACACCAGCATGCTGCCGGCGACGATGCCGGCGCGCGACAGCGGCACCGTGACGCGCCAGAACGCGGTCCACGGCGTCGCGCCGAGGTCGGCCGCGGCTTCCAGCAGCCGCAGGTCCATCTTCGCGAGGTTGGCGTACAGCGGCAGGATCATGAACGGCAGATAGCTGTAGGTCATGCCGACGACCAGCGAGAACGGCGTGTGCATCAGCTGCCCTTCGGCGCCGATCAACCCGAGCGCGAGCAGCGCGCGGTCGAGGCCGACGCCGACGATCGCGTCGGCGACCCAGCCGCCTTCGGTGAGCAGTCCGCGCCACGCGTAGACGCGGATCAGGAACGAGGTCCAGAACGGCAGCATCACAAGCATCAGCAGCGCCGGCTGGCGCGTCGCCGGCGACCGCGCCATGAAGTACGCGAACGGATAGCCGATCGCCAGGCAAGCCAGCGTCGTCACCGCGGCGTAGCGCAGGCTCGCGACGTAGGTCTGCACGTACAGAGCGTCGCGCGCGATGAACAGGTAGTTCGACAGCTTGACGGTCAACGTCAGCACGCCGTCCTGCCACTGCAGCAGGTCGGAGATCGCGAGCCCTTCCATCGACGACACGCTGATCTTGCCGACGATGACGAACGGCACGAGGAAGAACGCGACGAGAAACGCCAGCGGTACGGCGACGACGGCGACGCGGCCGCCGAGTTGGCGCCGCGACGCTGCGGCGGCCGATCGCGTCGTCGCCGCGGCGGTCATTGCGTCAGCACCACCTGTGCGGTGTCGTTCCACTGCGCCCACACCGACTCGCCCCACGTGTACGCGTGGTCGCGGTGGCGCTCGGTGTTGGCGACGCTGACCTTCAGCAGCGCGCCGCTGCCGAGCACGAGGTGGAAGACCGTGAAGCTGCCAAAGTACGACATCTCCTTGATCGTGCCGCGGACGTGGTTGAACTCGCCGTCGGGCGGGGTCGTTCGCAGCTGGATCTTCTCGGGGCGCAACGCCACCGTCACGCGCTGGCCCTCGTTGCCGGTGATGCCGTGGCCGACGAAGTGGCGGCAGTCCGGCGTGCCGATCACGCAGTGGTCGGCCTCGTCGACGTCGAGCGTGCCGTCCATCAGATTGACGTTGCCGATGAAGTCGGCGACGAAGCGCGTCGCCGGCGTCTCGTAGATCTCGCCGGGCGCGCCGACCTGCAGGAAGCGGCCTTCGCTCATGATCGCGATGCGCGACGCCATCGTCATCGCCTCTTCCTGGTCGTGCGTGACCATCACGCAGGTCACGCCGACGCCTTCGACGATGTTGACGAGCTCGATCTGCGTTTCCTCGCGCAGCTTCTTGTCGAGTGCGCCAAGCGGCTCGTCGAGCAGCAGCAGCTGCGGCTGCTTGGCCAGGCTGCGCGCCAGCG
>CBDUBX010000344.1:0-2988 GCA_965365495.1 uncultured Burkholderiales bacterium | reverse complement strand
GCGACCGTGCCGCCGATGTAGTTGCCGTCGCCTTCGACTTCGACGCGGTTGATCGACTGCACGGTCGCGCATTCGCTGCAATAGCGCGACGCCCGGTCGGCGGCGCGCCAGCCGGCCTGCTGCGCGAACGCGACGTTGTCGAGCTGGCTCGTCACGCGGCGGTCGCCGACGCGCAAGTGGCCGACGATCGGGTCTTTCTCTTCAAGGCGGTCACCGGGGCGCAGCGTGTAGACGCCGAGGTACTCGCCAGGACGCTGCTCGTCGAGACGGAAGCGCGACTGCGCGCCGACCATGCGCACGCTTGCTCGGCCCCCCGGCGTGCCGACGAGGCGGAACTCGAGCTGCTGGCCGCCGGCGTTGTTCGCGATCGGGCGGACGTCGAAGCGCTCGATGCGCGGCGCGTCGGCAGTGGCCTGCGTCGGCTGCGGCTGCCAGCCGGTTTGCAGCCACTCGTCGAGCGTCGCCGATGCGACGCGGTTGCCGTGGCGCAGGTTGGCGTTGACGCGCGCGTCGGGGCGGATTGTGTCGCGCGAGCTGATCGTGTAGCTGCCGCGGTAGACGCCCGACTGGGTCTCGTACAGCGTCGCCGCGCGCTGCGCGCCGTCGATCTGCATCGTCGCGACCGATCCCGGCGTGCCGTACAGCGTGAAGTGGAGCTCGGCGCCCGGACCCAACGTGTCGACCGGCTGCACGTCGAAACCGCTGATGCGCGGCGTCACCGCTGCGGCGGTGCGCGACGTCTGCGCGTGCACGGTGGCCGACCACGGTGCGGCGGCGCCGAGCGCGAGCGCCAAACACCCGATGGAAAGATGCTTGCGGTTCATGGTGTCCTCGTCAGCAGGTCGATCGTCGAAACGCGCGGCGACGCTTTGGCGAGTCCCGCGCCGGGGCCGCAGTGTGTTCAGCCGAGCAACGCCCGGATGTGGGGGCCGACCGCAGCGCGGCGTAGGGCGAGGACTACTTTGCGCAGGCCGCCGTGCGCGACGGCGCGGCGCACCTCACATGCCCTTGAACATCCCCGCGTAGCTGCGGCTCACTTCGAGCTTCTGCGGGTGGCCCTTGACGCTGACGATCTGCCGGCCGCGGAAGTCACGCACGACGCCGGCGATCGCCTTCACGTTGACCAGCGTGCTGCGGTGGATCTGCCAGAAGCACGCCGGGTCGAGCTCGTCGACGAGCTCCTTGATCGGCTTGCGGATCAGCGCTTCCACTTGCGCGGTCTGCACCCGCGTGTACTTCTCGTCGCTGACGAAGAACAGCACGTCGTCGACGGCGATCATCTGGATCGCCGTGCCGACGTTGGCCTGGATCCACTGCAGATACGCCGGCCGCGCACCGGGTTCGAGCCGTTGCGCCAGCCGGTGCAACAGCTGCTGCAGGTTCGGCGCGGCGGGTGCGTCGGCCGCGGCGTCGCGGCGCGCGGCGAGCCGCTGGCGGATGCGCGCGACCGTGGTCTGCAGCCGGTCGCGCTCGGCCGGCTTCAGCACATAGTCGGCGACGCCCTGTTCGAAGGCCTCGACCGCGTACTGGTCGTAGGCGGTGATGAAGACGATCTCGGGCATCGGCTCGTCGTCGGCGCCTTCGTCGCGCGGCGGCAGTTGCGCGATGCGCCGTGCGGCGTCGACGCCGCTCGAGCCCGGCATGCGGATGTCGAGGAACACGACGTCGGGCCGATGCTCGGCGACGAAGTCGACCGCCTCGTCGCCGTTGCGCGCCTCGGCGACGACGTCGAGCTCGGGCCAGACCTCGGCCAGCCGCGCGCGCAGCTGTTCGCGCATCAGGCGCTCGTCGTCGGCGATCACGGCGCGCACGCGGTCGGTGGTCATCGATGCATCGTAGCCGTGCGCGCGCCGGCGACCGGCGTCGTCGGTCACGTGTGCGCTGCCGTCGTCGGCTGGCGCCGAACTTCGGCCGTGGCGCGTCACCCCGGCGCTTCGCCGACGGTGCGGTACGGCAGCGTGATCGTCGCGACGACGCCCTGCGGCCGGTTGTCGGCGATCGTCAGCGACGCGCGCGCGCCGTACAGCAGCTGCAGCCGCTCGCGGACATTCGCCAGCCCGACGCCGGTGCCCGCGGTCGCGGCGCGGCCGAAGCCGAGCCCGGTGTCGGCGACGCTGCACTGCAGCTTGCCGTGGACGATCTCGGCGGCGACGCGCAGCGAGCCGCCGTCGGCCTTCGGCTCCAGACCGTGCTTGATCGCGTTCTCGACCAGCGTCTGCAGCATCATCGGCGGGAACTCTGCCGACAGCAGCCCGTCGGGCACCGCGATCTCGGTGACGAGGCGCTCCTCCATCCGCACCTTCAGGATCTCGAGGTACGGCCGGATCACCGCGAGTTCGCGCGCGAGGTCGCGCACGCCGCCGTTGACGTTGCCGTTGCCGCTGCCGTTGCGGTCGCCCGCGGCCTCGCGCATCGTCGGCATGCTCGCGCGCAGCAACGCGATCAGGTTCTTCTGCATCTGGCTGGCGCGCGGCGGATCGGTCTCGATCAGGTGGTCGATCGACGCCAGCGTGTTGAACAGGAAGTGAGGCTCGACCTGCGCCTGCATCGCCGCCACCCGCGCTTCGGCGACCTGGCGCTTCAGCGACTCGGCCTCGGCGGTTTCGGTCGCCTGCGCCGCTTTCACCTCGGCCTGGACGCGGCCCTTGTAGACGAACTTCAGGATCGCCGACGCGAAGATCCACACCAGCGTGAACTGCATCAGCGCGTCGCCGATGCCGACGCGGCGCTGGCGCACCCGCGGCTCGCCTTCGACGATGGCGGTCCACTCGTCGACGGCGCGCTCGGCGTCGCGCCGCGCTTCGGCCGCGTCGCGCGCGGCGCGCTCGGCGTCGGCACGCGCCTCGTCGACCGCGGCCTGAATTTCCGACCGGGCCTCTTCGATGACCGCGCGCACCGCGTCCGAACCGATTCCCGGCGGAATCTCGATCCGCAGCCGGTCGACCGCCAGCCGCGAAAGGACGCTTCTGCCACCCCATCGCCCCTCGC
>CBDUBX010000343.1:0-2990 GCA_965365495.1 uncultured Burkholderiales bacterium | reverse complement strand
GCGCGGCATCGAGGTCGTCGCGCGTCGCGGCGGCGGCGCGGCGCGCGGCGGCAGCGAAGTCGGTGACGGTCGCGGCGTCGCCGCCGGCGTACAGCACCGCGCGCGACGAATTGACGGCGATCGGCGCGTCCGCGTGCCACGCCGCGGCGATCGTCGCGTCGACGTCGCCGCCCTGCGCGCCGATCCCCGGGATCAACAGCGGCAGCGTCGGCGCGATCTGGCGCACGCGGGCGAGCTCGGCCGGCACCGTCGCGCCGACGACGAGGCCGACGTTGCCGCCGGCGTTCCACGGGCCGGCGGCAAGGCGCGCGACGCGTTCGTAGAGCCGCTCGGCGGGCGCGGCGTCGCCGGCCGCGAGCGGACGGTCCTGCAGGTCGGCGCCGCCGGGGTTGGACGTGCGGCACAGCAGGAAGACGCCGCGACCGGCGTAACGCGCGTACGGCTCGATCGAGTCGCCGCCCATGTACGGCGACAACGTCACCGCGTCGGTGGCGTAGCGCTCGAACGCCTCGCGCGCGTACTGCTCGGCGGTGGCGCCGATGTCGCCGCGCTTGGCGTCGAGGATCACCGGTGCCTCGGGCGCGGTCGCGCGCACGTGGGCGATCAGCCGTTCGAGCTGGTCTTCGGCACGGTGCGCGGCAAAATAGGCGACCTGCGGCTTGAACGCCAGCGCCAGGTCGTGCGTCGCATCGACGATCGCCGCGCAGAAGTCGAAGATGCGCCGCGCGTCGCCGCGCCAGGCGAGCGGAAAGCGCGCCGGCTCGGGGTCGAGGCCGACGCACAACAGGCTGGCGCGGCGTTCGACCGCTGCGGCGAGCCGGTCACGGAAGCTCGTCACGGCGCGTCACCGCCGCCGTCGCGGCCGGCGCGCGGGCGCCAGCGCCGCGCCAGTTCGGCAGCGCGGCCGGTGTAGCCGGCGGGCGTCAACGCCAGCAGTCGCGCCTTGTCGTCGGCTGGCAGGTCGAGCCCGGCGACGAAGCCCTGCATCCGCTCGCGCGTCATCGGCTTGCCGCGCGTGAGGTCCTTGAGCTGGCGGTACGGGTCGGGCAGACCGTGGCGGCGCATCACCGTCTGCACCGCCTCGGCCAGCACCTCCCACGCCGCGTCGAGGTCGGCGTCGAGCGCGGCATCGTCGACGTCGAGCTTGTCGAGGCCGCGCGCCAGGCTGTCGTGGGCGAGCAGCGTGTGGCCGAACGCGACGCCGAGGTTGCGCAGCACGGTGCTGTCGGAGAGGTCGCGCTGCCAGCGGCTGATCGGCAGCTTCTGACTCATGTGCGCGAGCAGCGCGTTGGCGACGCCGTAATTGCCTTCGGCGTTCTCGAAGTCGATCGGGTTGACCTTGTGCGGCATCGTCGACGAGCCGACCTCGCCCGGCGCGACGCGCTGGCGGAAGTAGCCGAGCGAGACGTAGCCCCAGACGTCGCGCGCGAAGTCGATCAGCAGCGTGTTCGCGCGCGCGATCGCGTCGAACAGCTCGGCCATCGCGTCATGCGGTTCGATCTGGATCGTGTACGGGTTGAACACGAGGCCGAGCCGGCTTTCGACGACGCTGCGCGCGAAACCTTCCCAGTCGACGTCGGGCGCCGCGGCGACGTGCGCGTTGTAGTTGCCGACTGCACCGTTCATCTTGGCGCGCAGCGGCACCGCGGCGAGCGCCGCGCGCGCGTGGTCGAGCCGCGCGGCGACGTTGGCGAACTCCTTGCCGACCGTTGTCGGGCTCGCGGTCTGGCCGTGCGTGCGGCCAAGCATCGGCCGGGCGGCGAGCGCGTGCGCGCGGTCGGTCAAGCGCCGCTGCAGCGCGTCGATCGCCGGCAGCAGCACGTCGCGCCGCGCCGCCTGCAGCATCAGCGCGTGGGCGGTGTTGTTGATGTCCTCGCTGGTGCACGCGAAGTGGACGTACTCCTGCGCCGCGGCGAGCTCGGCGTCTTGCGCGAAGCGTTCGCGCAGCCAGTACTCGACCGCCTTGACGTCGTGGTTCGTCGTCCGCTCGATCGCCTTGATCGCATCGGCATCGGCGTCGCCGAAGTCGTCGACGATGCGCTGCAGGTGCTGCCGCGCCGTCGCGGACAGCGGCGCGAACCCGGCGAGGCCGGCGTCGGACAGGGCTTCGAACCACGCCGTTTCGACCTGCACCCGGCGGTGCATCAGGCCGAACTCCGACAGCAGCGGCCGCAGCGCGTCGACGCGGCCCGCGTAGCGGCCGTCGAGCGGCGAGAGGGCGCGGAGCGGAGACGGGGGCATGCCGTAAGAGGCGATCGCCGGCGACGCAACGGCGCCGGCGGCGGATTCTAAATTCGTATCCAGTGGTATCCGAAGTGAATCACGCGGCTGTCGCGTGGGTGCCGACGACGTTCGGCCGCTCGTGACGAGCCCGACCGCCGGCGGCCGGCGCCGCGTCGCGCGGCGGCGAATCGTCGCGGTTCGCGCGCCGCGAAGGGCCCGGGTTTGCCCGCTGTCTACGCCGCGGGATGCAACACGGCGCGGAGCCGGCGGGCACCGCGAGCGGATCGGCGACGCGGCGGGCGCGGCTGGCGCGCGACGACCGGCGGCGCCGCGGCGCGCGCGATCACGCCGCCGCCGAGGCAGACGTCGCCGGCGTAGAGCACCGCGCTCTGCCCCGGCGTGACCGCCCACTGCGGCGACGCGAAGTCGAGGCGGAAGCCGTCGCCGGTCGGCGCCGCGGTGCACGCGGCGTCGGCCTGGCGGTAGCGCGACTTCGCCGCGAGCGGCGTCGGCCCCGCGCCGCCGTCGGCCCACGGCGGCCGGCCGGCGACCCAGCTCGCGTCGGCGGCGTCGAGCCACGTCGACTGCAGCCACGGGTGGTCGTGGCCCTGGACGACGTGCAGCACGTTGGCCGCGCGGTCCTTGTGCGCGACATACCACGGCGCATGTTCGCCGCCGCCGGCGGCGACGCCGCCGATGCCGAGCCCTTGGCGCTGGCCGAGCGGACGGTGACAGCGCCGTCCCCGCTGAAGTTGCCCGACGGGTTC
>CBDUBX010000342.1:0-3000 GCA_965365495.1 uncultured Burkholderiales bacterium | reverse complement strand
CTTCAGCTCCTCGTCGTCGACGATGCGGCCCTGCTCGAGGTCGATCAGGAACATCCGCCCCGGCTGCAGCCGCCACTTCTTGACGATCTTGCTCTCGGGGACCGGCAGCACGCCGGTCTCGCTGGCCATCACGACGTGGTCGTCGTCGGTGACGATGTAGCGCGCCGGGCGCAGGCCGTTGCGGTCGAGCGTCGCGCCGATCTGCTTGCCGTCGGTGAAGACCATCGCCGCCGGGCCGTCCCACGGCTCGATCATCGCCGCGTGGTACTCGTAGAACGCGCGCCGGCGCGCGTCCATCAGCTCGTGGTTCTCCCAGGCCTCGGGGATCATCATCATCGCCGCGTGGGCGAGCGGGTAGCCGGCCATCACCAGCAGCTCGAGCGCGTTGTCGAAGGTCGCGGTGTCGCTCTGGCCTTCGAAGCTGATCGGGTAGAGCTTCTTCAGGTCTTCGCCCAGCACCGGCGAGCGCATCACGCCTTCGCGGGCGCGCATCCAGTTGAAGTTGCCCTTGACGGTGTTGATCTCGCCGTTGTGCGCGACGAAGCGGTACGGGTGCGCCAGCGGCCACTCGGGGAAGGTGTTCGTCGAGAAGCGCTGGTGAACGAGCGCCAGCGCCGAGACGACGCGCGGGTCGCCGAGGTCGCGGTAGTACACGCCGACCTGGTCGGCGAGCAGCAGCCCCTTGTAGATCACCGTGCGGCAGCTCATGCTCGGCACGTAGTACTCGCGGCTGTGGGTGAGCTGCAGCGCCTGGATCGCCGCGCTCGCGGTCTTGCGGATCACGTAGAGCTTGCGCTCCAGCGCGTCCGGGACGATGACGTCGGGGCCGCGGCCGATGAAGATCTGGCGGATCACCGGCTCCTTGGCGCGCACCGCCGGGCTCATCGGCATGCCGCGGTCTACCGGCACGTCGCGCCAGCCGAGCAGCACCTGGCCTTCGGCCTTGACGGCGCGCTCGAGCTCCTGCTCGCACGCCAGCCGCGACGCGTGCTCCTTCGGAAGGAAGATCATGCCGACGCCGTACTCGCCGGGCGGCGGCAGCGCGATGCCGAGCGCGGCCAGCTCGCTGCGGTAGTAGTCGTCGGGGATCTGGATCAGGATCCCGGCGCCGTCGCCCATCAACTCGTCGGCGCCGACCGCGCCGCGGTGGTCGAGGTTCTCGAGGATCTTCAGCCCCTGCTCGACGATCGCGTGCGACCGTGCGCCCTTGATGTGAGCAACGAAGCCGACGCCGCAAGCGTCGTGTTCGGCACCGCTGTAGAGACCATCGCGAGCGGCGGCCGCGATTTCGGAAGCGGGGGTAGGGGTCATCGCGGTCGGTCCTTGGCCCGGCGAAGGGACAGCGAGCGTACCGCAGCGCAGCATCGCCAGCACAATAAATAATCGGGGTCAGAGCACAATTCCGTTGGCCTTTATCAAGTTGCAAAGTTTTGAGGGGCAGATCAATTTGGTTTGACGATTTGGTTGACGAATTCGCAGGCGGATCATTCGCAAGATGCAGGCCGATCAAGCCGCGGCCTTCCGCGGGCGACCGGGACGACGCGGCAGGACCGGCCGGCCCGTCTCGTCGGTCAGCGACGCGACGAACGCTGCGCTCCCAGCCGCCCAGCCACCCAGCGCCGCCTGACGCAACGCCGACGCTCGGGCCGGCGGCACGCCGGCGTCGAGCCGATTCCGCCACGCCGCTTCGCGTTCGAACGGCGTGTTGCCGAGTTGCCAGTACTCGGGCAGGTCGACGACCGCCACCGGTGACGCCATCGGTGTGCCGCAGCGCACGCCGCCGCTCGACGCCGAGCTGCCTTCACCGGCGCTGTCGACGATCAGCAGCGCGTCGAGCCGCCACGCGCCGGGCTCGACGACCGCGGCGCGGAAGCGTCCGTCCCATAGCGTGCCGCGCCGGCCGTGGCGCCGGTTCGACGCGGCAACGTAGCGCCGGCCGAGCGACTGCATCGCGCGGCTCAGACCGTCGGCGCCGCGCGGCGTGACGAGCAGCTGCACCTCGTCGCGGCGCACCGCCCACGCGTGGACCGCGACCTCGGCCGCGACCGCCGCAAAGGCCAGCGCCGCGAGAAAGGCGTCGCGGTCGGCCGCATCGACGACGACCGGTACCGCAGCCAGGCCGCGCTGGATCACGTAATGGGTGTGGCCAGCGATCGCCAGCCGCGGTAGTCGGGCCATCCGGCGACGACGCCGTTAGCCGTCGCGGCCTGAGAGGCGACCGTCGCCGCGGCCGACGTCGCGCCGCCGTTTCACCCCATCGGCGCAGCCGCTCACCGCTGCGCGGTGTGGCGCGCAATCACGCGGCGCACGGTGGCGGTATCCGCCGGGGCGACCGTCGCCGCGCCGAGCCCGTCGAGCAGCACGTAGCGGATCGCGCCGGCCTGCGACTTCTTGTCGATCGCCATCAGCTCGAACCAGCGCGCGTCGGGCAGCGGCGGCGCCTCGGTCGGCAGGCCGGCGCGGGCGACCAGCGCCGCCAGGCGATCGACGAGCGCTGCGTCGATGCGGCCGAGCTCGGCCGACAGCGACGCGGCGATCACCATCCCGCACGCCACCGCCTCGCCGTGCAGCCAGCCGCCGTAGCCGACGCCGGCCTCGATCGCGTGGCCGAAGGTGTGGCCGAAGTTCAGGATCGCGCGCCGGCCGGCCTCGCGTTCGTCTTCGCCGACGACGTCGGCCTTGATCTCGCACGAGCGGCGCACCGCGTGCGCCAGCGCCGCCGCGTCGCGCGCCAGCAGCGCCGGCAGCTCGGCTTCGAGCCAGGCGAAGAACGCCGCGTCGGCGACCGCCGCCGCCTTGATCACCTCGGCCAGACCGGCACGCAGCTCGCGGTCGGGCAGCGTGGCCAGCGTCGCGAGGTCGCAGACGACGCGCACCGGCTGGTGGAACGCGCCGATCATGTTCTTGCCGCGTGGGTGGTTGATCGCGGTCTTGCCGCCGACCGACGAATCGACCTGCGCGAGCAGCGTCGTCGGCACCTGCACGAACGGCACGCCGCGC
>CBDUBX010000341.1:0-3024 GCA_965365495.1 uncultured Burkholderiales bacterium | reverse complement strand
GCGCTGCCTCCAAGGCAGCGCGCTGTGGAACGTGACGCTGCCCGTGACCGTGCAGGCCTGGGCGCCGGCGGCGGTCGCCGCGGCGCCGCTGCCCGCCGGCGCGGTGCTGCAGGCCGAGCAGTTCGACGTCGCCGACGTCGACTGGGCGGCGGCGTCGAGTCCGCCGGTCGCCGACCCCGCCGCGTTGCAGGGCCGCGTGCTGACGCGGTCACTGGCCGCCGGCCAGGCGCCGCGCGCCGGCGACGTCCAGGCCCGGCGCTGGTTCGCCGCCGGCGACACCGTGCAGCTGCACGTGCGCGGCGTCGGCTACACGATCTCGGCGCAGGCGCAGGCGCTGACGGCCGGCATCGACGGCCAGCCGGCGCGCGTGCGCATCGGCGACAGCGGCCGCGTCGTCAGCGGCGTCGCGGTCGGCGAGCGCCGCGTCGACGTCGCTCCCTGACCCCCACGGGCGCGCCGGGCGCGCAACGCGGCGCCGTGCCCCTGCCCCCCACGTTCGCGGGGGTCGATCGAAATATCCGCCGCCGCCCCTAAAGTCGACGCCGGCGGCGTCCGATAGAGCATGCATGTCGTCGGGTGCCCTCCGTGCCGCGGCCCCGACAGGAGCAACTCATGAAGATCGGTCCCGTCGATATCAAGCCCGTCGCAGCGCCCGCAGCGGCGGAGCGCAAGAACCCGGCTGCAGCCGAACGCGGTACGGCCGAGGCCAGCGCCCAGGTCGACCTGTCGTCGGCGGCGTCGCTGTTCGGCAGCGCCGACCCGACCTTCGACAGCGCCAAGGTCGAGCGCGTCGCGCAGGCGATCCGTGCCGGCCAGTTCAAGATCGACCCCGAGGCGATCGCCGACAAGCTGATCCTCAACGCCGAGGAGCTGCTTGGCCGCAAGCTGAGCTGAACGCCGCCGTCCGATGATGACTTCGAGCGCCGAGATCCGGGCCGTGCAGCACGCGGTCGATCTCGAAAGGCCGCTCGCCGCCGTCGAAAGCCGCCTCGGCGCGCTGGCCACGGCGCTCGGCGAGCAGGACGCGGCGGCCGTCGACCGCATCGCCGCCGAACTCCACGCGGCGCTGGCCGCGGCGGTGGCCGACTTCGCCCGCGCAGCGCGCGCCGGCGGCGTGCCGCCGTCGTTGCGCCACCGCTTGGCGCTGGCCGGGGGCCAGGTCGCTGCGCAGCGCGAAGCGCTGGCGCGCGCCACCGCGGCGCTCGACCGCGCGATCGACGTGCTGATCCCGCGTCAGGCGCCGGCCGCCGCGCTCTACGCCGCGGTCGGCGCCGAGCGCGCGCGCGTCCCGGGTTCGGGCCTGCTCGCCTGAGCGCCGGCACGGCCGACGTCGGGCCGCGACGACGCCGACCGTTTCCGGCGGCGGCCGCGGCGACTCACGCCGCCTCGCCCATCTCCTGCAGCAGCTGCTCCTTGCGCGCCGCGAGGTCGGCGCCGAGCGTCTCGACGTCGAGCCCGGCCTTGCGGCACTTCGGGAACATCTCGTTTTCTTCTTCCTTGACGTGGTGGTCGATGTACTCGCCCAGCACCTTGACCTTGGCGTCGTACAGCTCCTCGTCGGGCGACGACTCCTCGATCTGCGCGATCAGATCCTTGGCCGACGCGTGCTCGACCGCCGCCTCGTCGACGAGGTCCTCGTCTTCGCCGAGAACGTCGCGCGCCGCCGGGTAGAACAGCTCTTCCTCGACCTGCGCGTGCACGGTCAGCATCGTGCAGATCTGCGTCGCGAGTTGCTGCTTCTCGTCGTCGTCGGCGTCCGCCTCGACCAGTTTCTCGTACTGCTTGAACAGCGCCTTGACCTCCTTGTGGTCGGCGGTCAGCAGCGCAATGGCATCGGTACCGGGGGCTTTCTTGGTGGCCATGGGAACAACTCCTGGGGTTGGGCCGGTGGCGCGGTGCGCCAGCCGGTGGCTGGTTGGATACGGCTCGGCGGAGACCGCGGCGGCCGCGGCGAGCCCGGCCGTCGAAAGGCAAATGGCAGACCCGTGACTTGGCGCGTCAGCGGCCGGTGGCGGCGCCGGCCAGCGCCGACTCGGCTGGCGCTGCCGCTGGATCGAGCGACGGCCGCAGCCGCTTGAACGCCGCCAGCGCCTGGCCGACCACCTGGTCCATGTTGTAGTAGCGGTAGCTGGCGAGGCGGCCGACGAAGGTGACGTCGGGCAGCGCCGCGGCGTCGCGCTCGTAGCGTTCGAGCAGCGCCGCGTTCTCGGGCCGCGGCACCGGGTAGTACGGGTCGCCGTCGTCGGTGGGGTATTCGTAGACGACCGACGTGGCTCGATGCACCTGCCCGGTCAGGTGCTTGAACTCGCTGACGCGGGTGTACGCGTAGTCGTTCGGGAAGTTGACGGTGCCGACCTCCTGGAAGCGCTCCTGCGGCAGCGTCACGTGCTCGAAGCGCAGGCTGCGGTACGGCAGCTTGCCGTGGCGGCAGCCGAAGAATTCGTCGATCGGCCCGGTGTAGACCATCCGCCGCCACGGCACGACGTCGACGATGGCGCGGTAGTCGGTGTTCAGCAGCACGTGGATCCGCGGGTGCGCGAGCATCCGCTCGAACAGCCGCGTGTAGCCGTGCAGCGGCATCGCCTGGTAGGTGTCGGTGAAATAGCGGTCGTCGCGGTTGGTGCGTGTCGGCACCCGCGCGGTGACGCTCGCGTCGAGCTGCGACGGGTCGAGTCCCCACTGCTTGCGCGTGTAGCCGCGGAAGAACTTGTTGTAAAGGTCGCGACCGACCTGCGACACGACGACGTCTTCCGACGTCTCGATGCGTTCGCGAGGCTCGGCCACCGACTGCAGCCACTGCGGCATGTCGAACGCCGTCAGCGACAGCCCGTACAGCCGGTTCACGGTGTCGAGGTTGATCGGCAGCGGCAGCTTCTGGCCGTCGACGACCGCGAGCACGCGGTGCTGGTACGGCCGCCACGCGGTGAAGCGCGACAGGTAGTCGAAGATCTCCTTCGAGTTGGTGTGGAAGATGTGCGGCCCGTACGGGTGGATCAGCACGCCGGCGTCGTCGTAGCGGTCGTG
>CBDUBX010000340.1:0-3025 GCA_965365495.1 uncultured Burkholderiales bacterium | reverse complement strand
GTCGGCGCGGTGATGGTCTTCATGGTCTACACGATCATGCTGCTCGACGACCGCGACGTGTCGGTGCGCCGGCCGTGGTCGCGCGCGGTGCCGGCGGCGCTCGTCGTCGCCGTGCTCGTCGCGGCAACGCTGCTGGCGCTGCTCGCCGGCGACGCGCCGCCGCTCGACGGCCCGCCGGCGCGTGTGCCCGACCCCACCGGGGCGGCGTTCGCGTTCGTCGCGTTCTCGACCGCGTTCATGCGCCACTACTGGTTCCACTTCGAGCTCGCGACGGTGCTGCTGCTCGTCGGCCTGATTGCCGCGTGGACCGCGGTGCGCGAGGCGAAACGGTGAACCGCTACAGCGTCCTCGTCGGGCTGGCGGTGCTGCTGTTCGCCACCGGCCTGGCCGGCGTGATGGTCCGGCGCAACCTGCTCGCCGTCGTGATGAGCCTGGAGGTGATGCTCAACGCCGTCGTCCTCGCGTTCGTCGCCGGCGCCGACCGCACGCAGACGCTGCACGGCGCGGCGATGAGCTTCTTCGTCTACATCGCCGCCACCTGCGAGATCGCGCTGGCGATGGCGCTGCTGGTGCTGCTCGTCAAGCGCCACGGCACGCTCGACCTCGCGCCCGACACCGACGCCGCAGCGTCAACCGCGGCCGCGGCCGCGCCGACGACGGTGGCCGCGCGATGAGCCAGGCGACGCTGCTCGCGCTGCTGCCGCTGCTGCCGCTCGCGGGGTTCGCGGTCAACGGCGTATTCGGCGCCCGGCTGCCGCGGTCGGTGGTCGGCGCGGTCGCCTGCGCGATGCCGGCGCTGGCCTTCGCCGCGGCGCTGGCACTGTTCGCCGCGCTGCCCGGCGACGGCAGCGCGCTGCGCGCGAGCTATGCGACGTGGGCCGCGACCGGCAACTTCGCGGTCGACATCGGCCTGCACTTCGACGCGCTGTCGGCGGTGATGTGCCTCGTGATCACCGGCATCGGCACGCTGATCCACGTCTATTCGATCGGCTACATGTTGGGCGACGACGGCTATGCGCGCTACTTCGCCTACCTGAACCTGTTCCTGTTCTTCATGCTGCTGCTCGTTCTCGGCAGCAACCTCGTGGTGCTGTTCGTCGGCTGGGAAGGCGTCGGTCTGGCGTCGTACCTGCTGATCGGCTACTGGTTCCGCGACGCCGACAAGACCGCCGCCGGCGTCAAGGCCTTCGTCGTCAACCGCGTCGGCGACACCGCGTTCCTGATCGCCGCGTTCGTGATCGTCGCCACCGCCGGTACGCTCGACTTCGAAGGCATCGCCGCGGCGTACGCCGCCGCGCCGCCGTCGCCCGGCGTGCTCACCGCGGTCGGCGTGCTGCTGCTGCTCGGCGCGTGCGGCAAGTCGGCGCAGATTCCGCTGCACGTGTGGCTGCCCGACGCGATGGCCGGGCCGACACCGGTATCGGCGCTGATCCATGCGGCGACGATGGTCACCGCCGGCGTCTACCTGCTGGCGCGGATGCACGGCGTCTACGTCGCGTCGCCCGACGCGATGGCCGTTGTCGCGTGGGTCGGCGCGATCACCGCGCTCGCCGGCGCGACGATGGGCGTCGTCCAGTTCAATCTGAAGAAGGTGCTCGCGTACTCGACGATGTCGCAGATCGGGCTGATGGTGATGGCCTGCGGCGTCGGCGCGTTCTCGGCCGGGATGTTCCACCTCGTCACGCACGCGTTCTTCAAGGCGTGCCTGTTCCTCGCCGTCGGCGCGGTGCTGCACGCGCTGGCCGGCGAGGAGGACATGCGGCGCATGGGCGGCCTGGCGCGGCGGCTGCCGTTCACGTTCGCCGTGTTCGTCGTCGCGACGCTCGCGCTCGCCGGCGTGCCGCCGCTCGCCGGCTTCTTCTCGAAAGACGAGATCCTGTGGTGGTCGTACGCCGCCGAGCGCGGGTCGACGGCGCTGTGGCTCGTCGGCAGCGCGGCGTCGCTGCTGACCGCGTTCTACATGTTCCGCGCGGTGTTCCTGACTTTCTTCGGCGCGAGCCGCGTCGCGCCGGCGGCGAGCGGCCATGTCCACGACCCGCCGACGTCGATGGCATTGCCGTTGGCGGTGCTCGCGTTGGGCGCGGTCGTCGTCGGCTGGATCGGCCTGCCGCTCGGCTGGCAGCACCTGTTCGGCGTCGGCGCGCCGTTCTACGAGTTGCTCGCGCCGCGGCTGCCCGCGCCAGCGCTGCGCGACGGCGTTGCGCACAGCACCGAGTGGGTGCTGATGACCGTCGCGGTGGCGCTGGCCGCCGCCGGCATCTTCGCCGCGTGGCGACGCTACGGCGGCGACCGCGGCGCGGCCGCCATTGCCGCCGCGCCGCGCGCCGGCGCGATCGGCGACGTCGTCCGCCACGGCTATGGCTTCGACGCCACGTACGCACGCGTCGTCGCCGCGCTCGGCTGGCTGTCGACGGCGGTGCTGGCGCGGCGCGTCGAGCCTGCGTTGCGCTGGGCCAGCGTCGACCGCCCGGCAGACAGCGGCCCGGCGGCATCGCGCTGGGCAGCGCGGCTGCAAACCGGCAACGTCCAGACCTACGTGATCTACGCGCTGGTCGGGCTGGCGCTGGTGCTCGGTTGGGGGGCCGTGCATGGCTGACGCCGGCACCTTGCCGCTGCTCTTCGTCGTCGCGATCGGCGGCGCCGTCGTCGCGCCGCTGCTGCCGGCGACGCTCGCCCGCGCGGCGGCGATGGCGCTGATGGCAACTCTGCTGGCGATCACCGTCGACCTCGTCGTCGCGTTCGACGGCCAGGCGGCCGCAGGCGCCGGCTTCTCGCTGCCGTTCATGCCGTCGATCGGCGTCGCGCTGCGATTCGCCGTCGACGGCCTCAACGTCTGGCTGCTGCTGCTGACCGCGCTGCTGCCGCCGGTGGTGCTGGCGTGCGCGTGGTCCACCGCCGAAGGCGAAAGCCGGCTGTTCGTCGGCCTGCTGCTGTGGCTGCAGGCCGCGCTGTTCGGCACCTTCCTGTCGCAGAACCTGCTGGTGCTGTTCGTGCTGTGGGAAGCGGTGCTGATCCCGATGGTGCT
>CBDUBX010000339.1:0-3027 GCA_965365495.1 uncultured Burkholderiales bacterium | reverse complement strand
CGCCGCGAGCTCGGCGTCGTAGCGGCCGACCGCGTCGACCGCGGCGACCGCGCGGGCGACGCGGCCGTCGGCGCCGGCGTCGTCGGACTCGTCGCCGGCCACCCACGCCAGCGCGTCGCGAGCGCCGTCGAGCAGCGCCTGGCGGTGCGCGAGCCGCTGGTGCTCGGCGTCGATGTCGTCCCATTCGCCTTCGGCCGGCGCGAGCTTGTCGAGCTCGGCACACTGCCACGCGAGCCGCTCGCGTTCGGCTTCGATCGACTCGCGCCGCCGGTTCGCGTCGTCGAGCCGCGCCTGCGCGTCGCGCCAGCGCTGCCACGACTGCGCGAGCGCCGCGGTGTCGACGCCGGCTTCGGCATCGAGCAGCGCGCGCACCGCGGCCGGCCGCGTCAGGCTCTGCCACGCGTGCTGGCCGTGGATGTCGACGAGCTGCTCGCCGGCTTCGCGCAGCTGCGCAACCGTCGCCGGGCTACCGTTGATCCACGCGCGGCTGCGCCCCTGCGCGTCGACGACGCGGCGCAGCAGCAGCGTGCCGTCGCCGGCGGCGGCGAAACCGGCGTCTTCGAGCCACCCCGCGAGCGCCGGCGGTGCGTCGAATTCGGCGCCGATCTCGGCGCGGGCCGCGCCTTCGCGGACGATCTGCGCATCGCCCCGGCCGCCGAGCGCGAGCTGCAAGGCGTCGACGAGGATCGACTTGCCGGCGCCGGTCTCGCCGGTCAGCACCGTGAACCCGCCGTCGAGCTCGACGTCGAGCTCGGCGACGATCGCGACATCGCGCAGCGCCAGGCGCCTCAGCATCGCTGCAGCGCCGGCGAGGTCACACCGTGCCTTCGTACCACCGCAGCTTGCGCCGCAGCGTGGCGTAGAAGCTCCAGCCGCGGGGATGCAGGAAGCGCACCTGGCACGTGCTGCGGCGCACGTGGACTTCGTCGCCGTGCATCAGGCTCGCGAGGTTGTGCATGTCGAAATTCGCCGACACGTCGCGTCCCGAGACGATGCCGATGCGCACGTCGCCGCCGTCGGGCAACACGATCGGCCGGTTCGACAGCGTGTGCGACGCGATCGGGATCAGCACCCAGCCGGCGATCGACGGGTGCAGGATCGGGCCGCCGGCCGACAGCGCGTAGGCCGTCGAGCCGGTCGGCGTGGCGACGATCAGGCCGTCGGCGCGCATGTTGGCGACGAAGTCGCCGTCGATGTCGACGCGCAGCTCGACCATGCTCGCCGACGACCCGCGCGTGACGACGATGTCGTTCAGCGCCATGCCGTCGAAGATGCGCACGCCGTCGCGGCACACCTGGCCTTCGAGCATCGACCTCGACTCGACCTCGAAGTCGCCGGCGACGATCGGCGCCAGTGCGTCCTTGAACTGGCCCATCGGGATGTCGGTGATGAAGCCGAGCCGTCCCTGGTTGATGCCGACCAGCGGCAGCCCCGACCGCGCCAGTTCGCGTGCGATGCCGAGCATCGTGCCGTCGCCGCCGACGACCACCGCGAGGTCGCAGCGCTCGGCCATCTCGGCCGGCGTGACGGTCTCGAAATCGGTGACTTCGGTGGCCTCGGCGGTGTCGCGCTCGAACGAGACGTCCAGGCCGAGCGCGATCAGGAACTCGGCGATTTCCTCGAGGACCGATCGAATGCCGCGCGCCTGGTACTTGCCGACGATCGCCGCATGACGGAAGGCCTGGGCCATGCGAATCATTAGACCATAGCGGTCTTCGCGGCCGCCCTCGCGCCGCAGGCGGCGGCGGCACAATCCCGCCATGCTCGACGACCGTGCGCGGACGCTGCTGAAGACGCTCGTCGAGCGCTACATCGCCGACGGCACACCGGTCGGTTCGCGCACGCTGGCGCGCACGTCGGGGCTCGACCTGTCGCCGGCGACGATCCGCAACGTGATGGCCGACCTCGAAGAACTCGGCCTGATCGCCAGCCCGCACACCAGCGCCGGCCGCGTGCCGACGCCGCGCGGCTACCGGCTGTTCGTCGACACGATGCTGACCGCGCGGCCGGTCGACCTCGACCGCGCCGCCGCCGAGCTCGCCGCGGCGCGCGGCCAGCTGCACCCGGAAACGCCGCAGCGCGTGATCGCGCAGGCGGCTTCGCTGCTGTCGAGCCTGTCGAGCTTCGTCGGCGTCGTCACCGCGCCGCGCAAGGCGAGCGTGTTCCACCACATCGAGTTCATGCGGCTCGGCGAGCGGCGCGTGCTGGTGATCCTCGTCGCGCCGGACGGCGACGTGCAGAACCGCGTGATCTTCACCGCGCGCGACCACGCGCAGCCCGAGCTCGTCGAGGCGACGAACTTCCTCAACACGCACTACGCCGGCCTCAGCATCGAAGAGGTGCGCGAGCGTCTGAAGCACGAGATCGACGCGCTGCGTTCGGAGATCGCGACGCTGATGCAGGCCGCGGTGCAGGCCGGCAGCGACGCGCTCGCCGAGAGCGAGGACAACGTCGTCGTCGCCGGCGAACGCAACCTGCTCGCGGTGCAGGATTTCGGCAACGATCTGTCGGGGCTGCGCCGGCTGTTCGACGTGTTCGAGCAGAAAACCGAGCTGATGCGGCTGCTCGACGTGTCCAGCCGCGCCGAAGGCGTGCGCATCTACATCGGCGGCGAGAGCCAGGTCGTGCCGTTCGAGGAACTGAGCGTCGTCACGTCGCCGTACGAGGTTGACGGGCGGATCGTCGGCACGCTCGGCGTCATCGGGCCGACGCGGATGGCCTACGACCGGATGATCCAGATCGTCGACATCACCGCGCGGCTCGTCGGCAACGCGCTGGCGGGCAAGGGCTGACGGCCGAGGAAGTTCGAGAAGGGACCGCGATGTTCAGCCACGTGATGGTCGGCACCGCCGACATCGAGCGCGCGCAGCGCTTCTACGACGCGGTGCTCGGCGTGCTCGGCGCCGGGCCGCCGCACCGCGACCGCAACCCGACCGGGCAGCAACGGCTGTTCTACCGCCACGACGGCGCGACGTTCTGCGTCAGCGAGCCGATCGACGGCAAGGCGGCCTGCGCCGCCAACGGCGG
>CBDUBX010000338.1:0-3030 GCA_965365495.1 uncultured Burkholderiales bacterium | reverse complement strand
CTACCGGCCGCAGGTGCTCGACGTGAAGCTGCTGCGCGGGCCGCTGGCGCTGTCGGTTGCCGACGTCCTCGACCTCACCGTCGCCGAGGCCGCGCACTGGTTCCAGAACGACCGCGAAGTCGTCGCGCGATTGCAGCCGATCGTCGACGTCGGCCTCGACTACGTCCGCCTCGGCCAGCCGGTGCCGACGCTGTCGGGCGGCGAGGCGCAGCGGCTGAAGCTGGCGGGCCACCTGGCCGAAGCGTCCGCGGCCTTGCCGCGTGTCTCCGGCCGCGACACCGGCGCCGAAACGCCGCGCGGCCGCGCCGGTCGCGGCACGATGTTCCTGTTCGACGAGCCGACGACCGGGCTGCACTTCGACGACATCGCCAAGCTGCTGCGCGCGCTGCGCAAGCTGCTTGCCGCCGGGCATACGCTGGTCGTCATCGAGCACAACCTCGACGTCATCCGCGCCGCCGACTGGATCGTCGACCTCGGCCCCGAAGGCGGCGACGCCGGCGGCACCGTCGTCTGCACCGGCACGCCCGAGGACATCGCGGCGCACCCGACGTCGCACACCGGCGCGGCGCTGCGCGACTACGCGACGACGCTCGGCACGGCGCCGCGCGCCGCCGAAGCGCGCGCCGCCTATCGCGTGCCGCGGCCGGCCGCCGGCGGGGGCGATGCGATCTCGATCGTCAACGCCCACGAGCACAACCTGCAGGCGCTGTCGGTCGACATCCCGCGCGGGCGGTTCAACGTCGTCACCGGCGTGTCGGGTTCGGGCAAGAGCACGCTGGCGTTCGACATCCTGTTCAACGAAGGTCAGCGGCGCTACCTCGAGAGCCTCAACGCCTACGCGCGCAGCATCGTCCAGCCGGCGGGCCGGCCCGACGTCGACGCGGTCTACGGCATCCCGCCGACGGTGGCGATCGAGCAGCGGCTGTCGCGCGGCGGCCGCAAGAGCACCGTCGCCACCGCCACCGAGGTCTGGCACTACCTGCGGCTGCTGTGGGTCAAGCTCGGGCTGCAGCACTGCGTCCACGACGGCGCGCCGGTGCGCGCGCAAAGCGCCGACAGCATCGCCGCGCAGCTGCTGCGCGACCACGCCGGTCAGCACGTCGGGTTGCTCGCGCCGCTGGTCGTCAACCGCAAGGGCGTCTACACCGACCTCGCGAAATGGGCGCGCGCGCGCGGCCACGGTCACCTGCGCGTCGACGGCGCGTTCGTCCCGACCGAGCCGTTTCCGCGGATCGACCGCTTCAAGGAGCACACGATCGAGCTGCCGGTCGGCAGCGTCGTCGTCGATGCCGGCGACGAGGCCGGGCTGCGCGCGCTGCTCGCGCGCACGCTCGAGCTCGGCCGCGGCGTCGCCCACCTGCTGCACCCGCTCGACGGCCTCGACGCGGCGATGGGCGACGGCGGCGCCGGCATCGGCCGCGTCACGGTGTTCTCGACGCAGCGGGCGTGCCCGGTGTGCGGCACGAGCTACGCCGAGCTCGACCCGCGGATGTTCAGCTACAACAGCAAGCACGGCTGGTGCACCGGCTGCGTCGGCACCGGCCTCGTGCTGACCGCCGAGCAGCGCCGCGCCTTCGACGACGCGATCCGCTCGCGCGACGACAGGGTCGACGGCCGCGGCCGCGAACAGTCGTTCCCCGCCGAAGAGCCCGACGTCGACGGCGTCGCCGGCGCGCCGTGCAAGGACTGCGGCGGCGCGCGGCTGAACCCGGTGTCGCGCGCGGTGACCTTCGCCGGCGAGCCGATCGACGCGGTAGCACGGCTGTCGGTGCACCAGGCGCGCGGTTGGTTGTCGTCGCTGGCGCTCGCCGGGCGCGACGCCGAGATCGCGCGCGACGTCGTCGCCGAAGTCGCGAGCCGGCTCGACTTCCTGCAGGACGTCGGCCTCGGCTACCTGACGCTCGACCGCGCCGCACCGACGCTGTCGGGCGGCGAGGCGCAGCGGATCCGTCTCGCGGCGCAGCTCGGCAGCCGGCTGCAGGGCGTGTGCTACGTGCTCGACGAGCCGACGATCGGCCTGCACCCGCGCGACAACGGCGTGCTGCTCGACGCGCTGGCGCGGCTCGGCGCGGCCGGCAACACGCTGGTCGTCGTCGAGCACGACGAGGACACGATCCGCCGCGCCGACCACCTGATCGACATCGGCCCGGGCGCTGGGCGGCGCGGCGGCCGCGTCGTCGCCGAAGGCGGCGTCGATGCGCTCGCGGCGGCCAGCGAATCGGTCACCGGTCGGCTGCTCGCCCACCCGCTGCGCCACCCGCTGCAACCGCGGCGGCCGGTCGACGCGGCGCTGCCCGCGCTCGAATTGCGCGGTGCGTCGCTGCACAACCTGCAAGCGGTCGACGTGCGGCTGCCGCTCGGCCGGCTGGTCGCCGTGACCGGCGTGTCGGGTTCGGGCAAGAGCACGCTGGCGCGCGACGTGCTGCTCGAGAACGTCGCCGCGCGCGTCGCGCTGCGCGCCACCAGGGCCGGGCGCGACGCGCTCGCCGCGGCGCTGTCCGGCGCGTCACCGGCCGGCCTGCCGCCGCTCGTCGGCTGTCGCGAGCTGCTCGGCGTCGAGCACGTCGAGCGCGTGCTCGAAGTCGACCAGACACCGATCGGCAAGACGCCGCGGTCGTGCCCGGCGACCTACATCGGCTTCTGGGACGCGATCCGCCGCCTGTTCACCGAGACCCTCGAGGCGCGCGCGCGCGGCTACACCGCGGCGCGGTTCTCGTTCAACACCGGCGACGGTCGCTGCCCGGCGTGCGAAGGGCAGGGGATGCGGACGATCGCGATGAGCTTCCTGCCCGACGTCAAGGTCGAGTGCGACGCCTGCCGCGGCGCGCGCTTCAACCCCGAGACGCTGGCCGTCACGTGGCGCGGGCGCAGCATCGGCGACGTGCTGCGGATGGAAGTCGATACCGCGGTCGAGTTCTTCGCCGCGATGCCGGCCATTCACCACCCGCTGCGGCTGCTGCGCGATGTCGGCCTCGGCTACCTGACGCTCGGCCAGCCGAGCCCGACGCTGTCGGGCGGCGAGGCGCAGCG
>CBDUBX010000337.1:0-3040 GCA_965365495.1 uncultured Burkholderiales bacterium | reverse complement strand
GGCCGCGGCGTCAGCGTGCCGACCTCGATCGATCCGAAGCCCATCGCGCCGAAGCCGTCGACGCAGCGCGCGTTCTTGTCGAGCCCGGCGGCGAGGCCGACGCGGTTCGGAAAGCGCAGCCCGGCGACGACGACCGGGTCGTCGACGCGGCACTCGCGCCACAGCCGGGCCGCCGGCGTGCGCTGCAGCCGGTCGAGCGCGGCGATCGTCGCATCGTGCGCGACCTCGGGGTCGAGGCCGAACAGCAGGCGGCGGGCGACGGCGTATGGCAGCAGCGGCATCGCGCGATTGTCGCGGGGCGCCCCTCGATAATCGGTGCGATGACGCCGCAGCAGTTGAAGGCCGCCGTCGCGCGCGCCGCGCTCGACCACGTCGTTGCCGGCGCGCTCGTCGGCGTCGGCACCGGGTCGACGGTCGACCTGTTCATCGACGCGCTGGCCGGGCGGCGCGACCGCATCGCCGGTGCCGTCGCGAGCTCGCGGCGCAGCGCCGATCGGCTCGCGGCGCACGGCATCCGCGTCGTCGACGCCGACACCGTCGACGCGCTGCCGGTCTACATCGACGGTGCCGACGAGATCGACCCGCGCGGCTGCATGATCAAGGGCGGCGGCGCGGCGCTGACGCGCGAGAAGATCGTCGCCGACCTTGCGGCGCGCTTCGTCTGCATTGCCGACGCTTCCAAGCGCGTCGCGGTGCTCGGCGCGTTCCCGCTGCCGGTCGAGGTGATCGCGCTGGCGGCGCCGCAGATCGCGCGCCGGTTCGCGGCGATCGGCGGTGACGCGACGCTGCGCGCCGGTGCGACCACCGACGAAGGCCACCCGCTGCTCGACGTGCGCGGGCTGACGATCGCCGACCCGCCGGCGCTGGAGAGCGACATCAACCAGTGGCCCGGCGTCGTCACCGTCGGCCTGTTCGCGAGGCGGCGCGCCGACGTCTGCCTGCTCGGCACCGTCGAAGGCGTGCAGACGCTGGTGTTCTAATCGGCACGCGCAGACCGCGCGCCGGAGGGAACCCCGCTTGGCCAAGCCCAACTATTCGTTCGAGAAGCGCCAACGCGAGCTGGCCAAGAAGAAGAAGAAGGAAGAAAAGGAGCGCGAGAAGGCCGCGCGCAAGGCCGCCGGGCTGCCGCCGGTCGCCGACGACGCCGAAGCGAGCGACGACGGCGCCGCGCCACCGGCCGCCGGTCCCGCACCCTGAGTCCCGTCGCCCCGGCGCGTCAGCCGCCGGGGCCCGAAGCGGCGCCGGTCACCACCGCCGCCCCCCGCCGTCAGCCTCTGCGCGCCGCGCCGCGCGCAGCCGCCAGCGCGCCGGGTCGACCGCGTCGGCGAGATCCTGCTCGATTGGCCACGGCGTTGCCGATGCTTGCGCCGCGACCAGCCGCCCGAGCAACGGTGCCAGCGTCAGCCCGCGCGAGCCGAGCGCCGTCAGCACGAACAGCCCCGGCTCGCGCGGCAACCGGCGCAGCGTCGTCGCCGCAGTCGGCTCGCCAGCGGGCCACGCGCCGGCGATCGGCAGTCGGTCGGAGGTGTCGAGCCGCCAGCCGACGCGGCCGCGCAGCGCGCTGCGCGCCGGCGGCGGCAAACCGGTGAGACGGCAGTAGCGGTCGACGTTGTGCGCGTGGTCGGCGTCGCGCACCGTGGCGTCTTCGTCGCCCGCCTGCCGCGTCGCGCCGCACAGCACGCCGTCGGCGAGCGGCAGCGCGTAGCCGCCGCCGGCGAGCGGCAGGCGCAACGGCCGCGTTTTCGGATCGCAGCGCCAATGGCTGACCTGGCCGCGCGTCATCACCGTTGGCCACGCCAGCGCCGACAACGCGGCGTCGATCGACGGCACGCCGGCGTCGCCGGTCGCAACGACGGCGATCGTTCCGCGCGCCAGCACCGCGCCGGCGGCGTCGACCGCGGCCCAGCCGCCTGGCGCGCGACGCAGCGCAGCGACCGCGGCGCCGCAGCGCAGTGCGATTCCCGTTTTCGCCAGCGCAAGACGC
Source organism: uncultured Burkholderiales bacterium (assembly GCA_965365495.1). Taxonomy (GTDB): domain Bacteria; phylum Pseudomonadota; class Gammaproteobacteria; order Burkholderiales; family Burkholderiaceae_C; genus Rubrivivax. The sequence goes on along the minus strand of CBDUBX010000337.1, from coordinate 1,056 downwards.
ACCCACGCGCCGGGGTCGACCCAGCCGCCCGTCGGGTAGTGCCATGCCGGGTGCGCGACGCGCACACCGGCCCGCCACGACGCTTCGGCGGCGTCGACCGCCGCGACGTATTCGGCGGGCAGCGCCAGGCCTTGCAAGCGCGCTGTCATCGCGACGATGTCCAGCCGCGTCTCTAGCCGCAGCAGGCCGTCGACCGCACCGGCGACGCCGGCGGCGATCGCCGTGTGGTAGTCGTCGGCGGCCGTCAGCGCCGCGGCGCGCAGCAGCCGCGCGTGGCGCGTGTCGTCGGCGTGGACGCTGCCGTGGAACAGCCCGCCGGGGTTGCCCGATGCGCGCTGCGCCGCGGCAGTGTCGCGCTCGACGACGGCGACGGACCAGCCGTGGCGCGCCAGCGCGCGGGCACACGCGGCACCGGCAATGCCGGCGCCGACGACGACCGCGGTTCGCGTGGCCGGCCCCGACCGCGGCGGCAACGGGGATCGCGCCTGCGACGGCGATGGCGATGGCGATGGCGATAGAGATAGAGATGGCGATAGCGATAGCGATAGCGATAGCGAAAGCGATGGCGATAGCGATAGCGATGGAGATGGCGATGGCGATGGCGATGGCGATGGCGATGGCGATGGCGATGGCGTCGCCATTGGTAACGCATCCGCGGCGCGCGTCACGCGACCCCGCGAAGCCCAGTTCAGGATCGCCGTCGCCGTCGCCGTCGCTCCGGCGATCGCCGGAGCGTCTCGACGCACGAATCCGGCGGTGTCAAGCGCATGCGATCCGTCCCGCGCGACATCGCCCGGCAACGCCAGCGTCGCGCCGCTCGCGCAGCAGCGGGCGATCGCCGTCGGCCACTTCGCGCCGAAAGCCGACGCGGCGTCGCCGTCGACGCAGACCGCGTCGGCAGCGACCCGCAGCGACCGCAGTGCGTCGGCGACGTCGCTGAACACGAGCAACAGCCGCACGCGTGCGCCGTCGAACTCGACGACGTGGAAGTTGCGCGTCGCCGGTGGCCAGCGTTCGACCAGCGCCGCGGCGAGGTCGGCAGCGGCGGTGTCGACC
>CBDUBX010000336.1:0-3045 GCA_965365495.1 uncultured Burkholderiales bacterium | reverse complement strand
CAGGTGCTGGTCGGCGCGCTTGCCCGACAGGATCTCGTCGCCGACGACGATCAGGCCGACGTTCATCGCGTCTTCGCGGGTCGTGGCGATCACCGCGCAGCGGTGGCGCGCGAGGTCCGGATCATTGGCGGTCGTCGCCGAAAAAGCCGCCGCCGAGCACCCCGCCGAGGACGCCGCCCGCGGCCAAGCCACCGAGGAGTCCGCCTTCGCCCTGCTGGCCCCCGCGATGCGGTACGGCAGCGAACACGCGCGACGCGAGCCGCGAGAACGGCAGGCTTTGCAGCCACACCGTGCCCGGCCCGGTGAGCCGGGCGAAGAACAATCCCTCGCCGCCGAACAGCACCGTCTTGACCTTGCCGACGTACTCGACGTCGAAGCCGACCGACGGCGTGTACGCGACGACGCAACCGGTGTCGACGCGCAGCGTCTGCCCCGGCTGCAGCTCGCGGCGCACCGCGGTGCCGCCGGCGTGGACGAACGCCAGCCCGTCGCCGTCGAGCCGCTGCAGGATGAAGCCTTCGCCGCCGAAGAAGCCCGCCGTCAGCCGGCGCTGGAAAGCGATGCCGAGCGCGACGCCGCGCGCCGCGCACAGGAACGCGTCGCGCTGGCAGATCAGCGAGCCGCCGAGCTCGGCCAGCGGCATCGCCAGGATCTTGCCCGGGTACGGCGCGCCGAACGCGACGCGCTGGCGCTGCGTGCCGGCGTTCGAATACACCGTCGTGAACAGCGATTCGCCGGTGACGAGCCGCTTGCCGGCGCCGAGCAGCTTGCCGAGCAGGCCGCCGCCGGCGCTGCCGCTGCCGTCGCCGAACACCGTGTCCATCGCGATCGCGGCGTCCATGTAGAACAGGCTGCCGGCCTCGCCGACCGCCGCCTCGCCGGGGTCGAGCGTGACCTCGACGAACTGCATCTCCGAGCCGTGGATCTCGTAGTCGACCACGTCCATCGCCATCGCCGTCGTCCTCGTGTCGTGATGAACCTGCGGCCGATGCTACGAGAAGCGCCGCGTGCGCCGTCGGCTGCTGCGGCGTACGGATAATCGGCGCGATGCACTGGGCGATCGTCGCCGTGGCCGCCGGTGCCGCCGTCGGCGGCGTCGTGCGCTGGGCGTTGGCGGTGGCGTTGAATCCGCTGAGCGACGCCTTGCCACCGGGAACGCTGGCCGCCAACCTCGTCGGCGGCTATCTGGTCGGCGTGGCGTTGGCGGGGTTCACGTACGCGCCGACGCTGGCGCCTGAGTGGCGGCTGTTCGTCGTCACCGGCTTGCTCGGCGGTTTGACGACGTTCTCGACGTTCTCGGCCGAGGTCGTGCACGCGTTGCAACTCGGCCGCTACGGCTGGGCGGTGGCGACGGTCGCCGCGCACGTCGCCGGGTCGCTCGCGTTGACCGCGGTCGGCTTCGCGACGGTGGCGCTGCTGCGGCGCTGACGCCGCGCGGCCGGACGCGCTTGCAGCCGCGTCAGCCGAAGCGCACCGCGACCGCCGGCGGCAGGTTCAGCGACACCGTCTGCCAATGGTCGCCGGCGTCGTCGCTGGCCCAGACGCCGCCGGTCGTGCTGGTCAGCAGCAGCGTGCGACCGTCGTCGGCGACGGCCAGCCCGTGGCGGTAGACGAGGTCGTAGCAGTCGCGCTGCGGCAGCCCGTCGCGCAGCGTCTCGAAGCTGCGGCCGCCGTCGCGCGTGCGGTTGACGACGAGCGCGCCGTCGACCGGCACGCGCCGCTCGTCGCGCGCCGCCGGCACGAACCAAGCGGTGTCGGGGTCGTGCGGGTGGACCGCGACCGCGAAGCCGAACGACGACACCGGCGCGGCCACCTCGTGCCAGCTCGTCGCGTTGTCGACGCTGCGCCAGATGCCGCAATGGTGCTGGCACCACAGCACGTCGGGCGCGGCGTTGCAGCGCTGGATGCGGTGCGGGTCCTGCACGTTGGGGTCGCCGGCGCGTTCGGGCGGCATGAAGTCGGCGCGCATGCCGGCGCTCTTCACCTGCCACGTCGCGCCGCCGTCGGCCGTCACCCACGCACCGCCGCAGCTGATGCCGACCAGCAGCTCGTCGGCGCGCGCGGGGTGGACGCAAATCGAATGGATGCCCGGAGCGTCGTAGCCGCCGCCGAACCATTCGGCGCGCTCGGCGCGATGCCACAGCGCGTCGACGAGCTGCCACGAAGCGCCGAAGTCGGCGCTGCGGAACAGCCCGCCGGGGATCGTTCCGGCCCACACCGCGCCGGCCGCGACCTCGAGCGCCCACACGAGCTGCAGCTTCCACGGCACGCCGGTGGCATCGGCCGGTTGCTCGGGGTAGACCGGCGCGGCGACTTCGCGCCACGTGCGGCCGGCGTCGTCGGATGCGTGGACCTTGACGCCGAAGTGGCCGAGGTTGAGCGCCGCCAGCATGCGTTGCGGCGCGGCCGGGTCGCTGCCCGGCGGCAGCAGCATCGTCACCGGGTCGCCGAGAAAGCTGACGCCGGCGATCTGCCAGCCGCCGCCGGCCGACGCCGCGCGCTGCAGCTCGAACAAGCCCTTGCGGGTGGCCACCCAGGCGCGGTGCGGCATCGGAATCATCCGCCCGACAGCGCCTGCAGCACGTCGACGCGACTCGCCGGCGCGAGCGCGTCGGCCAGCGCGACGCGGTCGACGCTGCGCCGGCCGTCGATGAAGACGACGACGTTCGGCCGCAGGTGCTGCTGGTCGTCGAGCACGTAGCCGCGCAACCGCGGGTTCACCGCAAATGCGTCGTCGAGCGCCGCGCGCAACGTGTTCGCGTCCGACTCGACCTCGGGCGTCGTCGTGTAACGCCGCAACTGCGGCGTGAAACGGATGTGCGGCATCGGCCGCGATGATGCGCCACGGCCGCTGACCGAACAAGGGCCGCCGGGCGGAGAAATTTCATCCGGGCAGGCGCGTTGACGGCGGTTACCGCAGCGACTGCCCAGCCATCAGTCGATGACCTCCGGCCACCGGGTGTGGAACGTCTCGCCGGCGGGGCGGTCGATGCGCTCGTAGCCGTGGGCGCCGAAGAAGTCGCGCTGCGCCTGCAGCAGGTTGGC
>CBDUBX010000335.1:0-3051 GCA_965365495.1 uncultured Burkholderiales bacterium | reverse complement strand
GCCGCCGCCGCCTGCCGAGCCACGGTCGCAGCTGCTGCTGGCGAAGTCGACCGCGCCGCTGCTCGCGACGCTGTTCGCGCTGCTCGCCTTCGTCGGCACCGCGGTCGCGGCCAACTTGCCGGCGCTGCTGCAGGCGGCCGGGCTGACGCTGACCGCTGCGGTCGCGGTGGCCGGGCTCGCCGGCGTCGCCCAGGTCGCCGCGCGGCTGTTCGAGTTCGCGCTGCTGCGCCGCGCGTCGCCGTGGTGGGCCGCGCGTGCGGCGGTCGCCGGCCACCCGCTCGCCGCGGCGTTGCTGCTCGGCGCCGGCGGCGCGGCCGCGTTGCCGTTCGTGTTGCTGCACGGTGCCGGCAACGGGCTCGCGACGATCATCCGCGGCACGCTGCCGCTGGCCTTGTTCGGCGCCGCCGGCTACGGCGCGCGTCAGGGGTGGCTCACACTGCCGGCGCGCGTCGCGACGGCGGCAGCGCCCTGGGCGTTCGGCGCGGCGCTGCAGCGTTGGGGGGTCGCGGCGCTGTGGTCGACGCTGGCGACCGCCCTGCTCGCCGGGGCGCTGCTGCCGCTGCTGCGGCGGGCGCGGCGGCCACCTCCGCGGCCCCCGCGCTGACCGGCGCGGCAGAATCGTCGCCGATGCAGCGCTTCACGATCTCGCTGGACGATCCGCTGGCCGCCGCGTTCGACGACTGGATCGCTGCGCGCGGCTACGCGACGCGGTCGGAGGCGGTGCGCGACCTGCTGCGCGCCGAGCTCGAACGCACGCGCCAGACCGCCGGCGACGCGCAGCATGCCGTCGCGAGCCTGTCGTACGTCTACCGCCACGACGCGCGCGAACTCGGCGAGCGGCTGGCGCGGATGCAGCACGCGCACCATGACCTGACGCTGGCGACGACGCAGGTCCACCTCGACCACGAGCACTGCCTCGAATCGGTGCTGCTGCGCGGCCCGGCGGCCGACGTGCGGCGCTTCGCCGACGCGGTCGCCGCCGAGCGCGGCGTCCACCACGGCCAGCTCAACCTGATCAGCGTCGAGGAGCACCTGCCGCACCGCCACGACGCGCACGGCTTGCCGCACCTGCACGTCAAGCCGGCGACTTGACGTGCCCCCAAGCTCGCTACGCTCGCGTCCCCCCGAGGGGGAGCGTTCCGGACCGGGAGACCCGGATCCGGAACGGCCGCCCCCAAGCTCGCTACGTTCGCGCCCCCCCGAGGGGGAGCGTTCCGGACCGGGAGACCCGGATCCGGAACGGCCGCCCCCAAGCTCGCTACGTTCGCGCCCCCCCGAGGGGGAGCGTTCCGGACCGGGAGACCCGGATCCGGAACGGCCGCCCCCAAGCTCGCTACGTTCGCGCCCCCCCGAGGGGGAGCGTTCCGGACCGGGAGACCCGGATCCGGAACGGCCCGACTGGCCTGCCGCCGTCGACGCCGACCGAGCGCAGGGGCCGCTCGTCGGGCTGCGCGTCGTCGAGCTCGGCCAGCTGATCGCCGGGCCGTTCGCGGCGAAGACGCTCGCCGACTTCGGCGCGGACGTGATCAAGGTCGAGCCGCCGCGCGGCGGCGACCCGCTGCGCCAGTGGCGGCTCGTCAAGGACGGCACGTCGGTGTGGTGGCAGGTGCAGTCGCGCAACAAGCGCTCGGTGGCGCTCGACCTGAAGGACGCCGCCGACGTCGCCGTCGTCCGCGCGCTGCTCGCCGAGGCCGACGTGCTGGTCGAGAACTTCCGCCCCGGCGCGCTCGAAGGCTTCGGCCTCGACCCCGCCGACCTGTTGGCGGCGAACCCGCGTCTCGTCGTGCTGCGCGTCAGCGGCTACGGCCAGACCGGCCCGTACCGCGACCGGCCCGGCTTCGGCGTCGTCGCCGAGGCGATGGGCGGGTTGCGCCACCTGACCGCCGAGCCGGGACGAACGCCGGTGCGCACCGGCGTCAGCCTCGGCGACACGCTGGCCGCGCTGCACGGCGTGATCGGCGTGCTGCTGGCACTGCACGAGCGCCACGCCAGCGGCCGCGGCCAGGTCGTCGACGTCGCATTGTACGAGGCGGTGTTCAACTGCATGGAAAGCCTGCTGCCCGAGTACAGCGCGTTCGGCGTCGTTCGCGAGCCGGCCGGCAGCGCGCTGCCCGGCATCGCGCCGAGCAACGCCTACCGCTGCCGCGACGGCCACGTGCTCGTCGCCGGCAACGGCGACGGCATCTTCCGCCGGCTGATGGCGGCGATCGGCCGCGCCGACCTCGGCGCCGACCCGGCGCTGGCGCACAACGCCGGGCGCGTCGCGCGCGTCGCCGAAATCGACGCCGCGATCGGCGCGTGGGCCGCCGGTCGCGGCGTCGCCGACGCGCTGGCGGTACTCGACGCCGCCGACGTGCCGGCCGGGCGGATCTACACCGTCGCCGACATCGCCGCCGACCCGCACTACGCGGCGCGCGGCATGCTGCTCGGCGCACCGCAGCCCGACGGCAGCACGCTGCAGGTGCCGGGCATCGTGCCGAAGCTGCTGCGCACACCCGGCGCGGTGTACCGCGCCGCGCCGGCGCTCGGCGCGAACGACGGCGACGTCGGCCGCGGCGGCGAGAGCTCACCGCTGCCGTGTGGCGGCGACATCGGCCACGGCCACGGCTACGGCCACGGCGACGACGCGCCGCCGCGCGCCGATGTCGGCGGTCGCCCCGGGGACGGCGGCTGAAAGCCGCGAACTGACCGGCGCGGCGCGGCCTTATCACCGCCGTCGCGCCCGGCCTGCGGCCGAAAATCGCCGCGAACCATGGAAGACCTGCGCCCCGACGCCCTCGCCGACGTCGCCGACCGCGTCGTCGCGTGGCACCGCCGGCAGCCGCTGGCGTGCCGCATCGACGCGAGCGACGTTCAGTCGATCGGCTACGTCGGCCTGCCGTACGTCGCCGGCAGCGACGACGCCGCGCCGCTGCGGCCGGCGTTCGACGAGGACTTCGCGCCGCCGCTGGCGCCGCGGCGCGTCGCGCGTTGGGCCGCGCGCCACGGCGCGCAGTCGGCGCAGCCGCCGCGCGGCGCGCCGGCGAGCAGCGTCGCCGTCGCCGAACCGCC
>CBDUBX010000334.1:0-3064 GCA_965365495.1 uncultured Burkholderiales bacterium | reverse complement strand
CGGTTCTCGGCCTCGTCCCAGACGACCGACTGCGGGCCGTCGATGACGTCGGCGGCGACCTCCTCGCCGCGGTGCGCCGGCAGGCAGTGCATGAACAGCGCGTCGGGCCGCGCCGCAGCCATCATTTCGGCGTCGACGCACCAGTCGACGAAGTCGCGGCGGCGCGCATCGTTCTCGGCCTCGAAACCCATGCTCGTCCAGACGTCGGTCGTGACCAGGTGGGCGCCGGTGCAGGCCTGCGTGGGGTCGGCGAACACTCGCCAGCAGCCGCGGTCGCGGACGCCGGCAACGTCGGCGTCGACCTCATAGCCGCCCGGCGTGCTGACGTGCACCGTGAAGCCGAGGATCTCGGCCGCCTGCAGCCAGGTGTTGGCCATGTTGTTGCCGTCGCCGACCCAGGCCACCACCTTGCCGGCGATGCTGCCGCGGCGTTCGATGAAGGTGAAGAGGTCGGCCAGGATCTGGCACGGGTGGTATTCGTTGGTCAGCCCGTTGATCACCGGCACCCGCGAATGCGCGGCGAACTCCTCGATCATCGACTGCGCGTAGGTGCGGATCATTACCAGGTCGCACATGCGGCTGACGACGCGCGCGGTGTCGGCGGCGGGCTCGGCGCGGCCGAGCTGGCTGTCGCCGGTGGTCAGCGTGACGACCGACCCGCCCATCTGGTACATGCCGGCCTCGAAGCTCACCCGCGTGCGCGTGCTCGCCTTCTCGAAGATCATCGCCAGCGTGCGGTCGGCCAGCGGCTGGTAGCGCTCGTAGTTCTTGAACCGCGTCTTGATGATCTGCGCGCGGTCGAACAGGTAGCGGTATTCCTCGGCGCGGAAGTCCTTGAACTGCAGGTAGTGCTTCATCAGCGTCGCGCCGGGCTTCATGCCGGCGCGACCGCGGCTTCGACGAGGAAGTCGCGCACCAGCGGGCACAACCGGTCGGCGATCTCGTCGGCCTCGGACTCGGTCAGGATCAGCGGCGGCACGAGGCGGATCACGCGGTCGGCGGTGACGCTGATCAACAGCCCCGCGTCGGCGGCGCGCGCGAGCAGCACGCCGCACGGCCGATCGAGCTCGATGCCGATCATCAGCCCAGCACCGCGGATCTCGACGACGCCCGGCAGCGCGCCGAGCGCGTCGACGAGTCGCGAGCGCAACGCCGCGCCGACGCTTGCGGCGTTGGCAAGCAGACCGTCTTCCTCGACGATGCGCAGCGTCTCGACGCCGGCGCGCATCGCCAGCGGGTTGCCGCCGAAGGTACTGCCGTGGTTGCCGGGGCCGAGCACGCCGACCGCGCGCGGGCCGACGACGACCGCACCGATCGGCACCCCCGACCCGAGCCCCTTGGCGAGCGGCATCACGTCGGGGACGATGCCGGCCCACTGGTGCGCGAACCAACGGCCGGTGCGGCCGAGGCCGCACTGCACCTCGTCGAGCATCAGCAGCCAGCCCTGCTCGTCGCACAGCGCGCGCAGGCCCTGCAGGTAGTCGCGCCGCGCCGGATTGATGCCGCCTTCGCCCTGGATCGTCTCGAGGAACACGGCGACGATGCCGGGGTTGGACAGCGCCACTTCCTGCACCGCGGGCAGGTCGTTCAGCGGCACGCGGACGAAGCCTTCGACGAGCGGCGCGAATCCCTGCTGCACCTTCGGGTTGCCGGTGGCCGACAGCGTCGCGATCGACCGGCCGTGGAAGGCACGGTCGTAGACGACGATCTGCGGCCGCTCGATGCCGCGATCGTGGCCGTACTTGCGCGCGATCTTCAGCGCCGCCTCGTTGGCCTCGAGCCCCGAGTTGCAGAAGAACGCCGCGTCCATGCCGGCGATGCGGCACAGGTGTTCGGCGAGCTGCTCCTGCAGCGGCACGCGGTAGTAGTTCGACGTGTGGATCAGCTTTCCGACCTGGTCGCGCAGCGCGGCGACGAGCCGCGGATGCGCGTGGCCGAGCGTGTTGACCGCGATGCCGCCGAGCGCGTCGAGGTAGCAGCGGCCGTCGGTGTCCCAGACGCGGCAGCCCTGGCCGTGCGACAGCGCGAACGGCAGACGCGCGTAGGTGTTCAGCACGTGGCTCGAAGGCGCGGCCGAAGGCGCGGGCGCGGCGGCGGGAGCGGTCATCGCGATTCCTTCGGCGGCAGGCGGTGCATTCCGCGAAAAAGGGGCGCGATTCTACGGGCCGCGTCGCTCAAGACCGCGCCATGACGGCCGAACACTTTAGAGGCGACCGTCACCGAACCCGGCCCCATCATGCACGCCGCAATGCAGTCCAGCTTCCGATCGACCCGCAGCGGCGCGAGCCGCAAGCTCGCGCCGGTCGAGCCCGGCTTGCCGCCGCGGCCTTTCCCCGAAGCGTCGGCATCGGCGGCACCACGCCGCTTCGTCATCCGCGGCGTCACGGATGACGGTCGGGTGTTCCGTCCGAGCGACTGGTCCGAGCGACTCGCCGGCGCGTTGTCGGCGTTCCGCCCGGGGGCGACCGGCGCCGCCGGCCGCGGCGCGCCGGTCGGCTACTCGCCTTACTGCGTGCCGGTGGTCATCGACGGCGTGCGCTGCGTGCGCGTCGACGAGTCGCTGAAGGCGGTCGAGCCGCGGGCGTGGGAGTTCGTGATGAACTTCGCGCGCGACAACAGCCTGACGGTGGTCGAACCGCGCGCGGCAGTCGGGCCGTTCGGCCGCGGCTGAGCGGCGCCGAAGCGCTGCGCCGTCGGCGGCGGGCGCAAGCGACAAAGCCACGGATCGCCGGGCCATTCAGACGACGGCGCCTGCGCATGCGGCGGCCCTGACGACGAAGCCCGCGGCGCGGGCTTCAAACGACGAAGCCCGTACGTCGCGGGCCTCGAACGACGAAGCCCGTACATCGCGGACTCCAAACGACGAAGCCCGCGCACCGCGGGCTTCGAGCGTTACCGGTCGGGCGCCCGACCGCGAGCTGCAGCGTGATTCAGCCGGCGACGGCGAGCGCCTTCAGCCGCGCGGCGAGACGGCTCTTGATCCGCGCCGCCTTGTTCTTGTGGAAGATGCCCTTGTCGGCGACCGAGTCGATGACGCTCTGCGCCGAGCGGAACACCTCGCCCG
>CBDUBX010000333.1:0-3067 GCA_965365495.1 uncultured Burkholderiales bacterium | reverse complement strand
GCGATGCTGCTGCTGACGCTGCGCGGCACGCCGACGCTGTACTACGGCGACGAGCTCGGCATGACCGACGTGACGATTCCGCCCGCAGAGGTCCAGGACCCGTTCGAGAAGAACGAGCCCGGCAAGGGACTCGGCCGTGACCCGGAACGCACGCCGATGCCGTGGAGCGCCGAACCGCAGGCCGGGTTCACGACCGGCCGGCCGTGGTTGCGGCTTGGGTCCGACGCGGCGACGCGCAACGTCGCGGTGCAGGACGCCGACCCGCAGTCGATGCTGAACCTCGTTCGACGCTTGCTCGCGCTGCGCCGCGCGCACGCCGCGCTGCACGCCGGCGCGTGGCGCTCGCTCGGCGTCCACGGCAGCGTGCTGGCGTACGAACGCACGGCCGCCGGCGAGCGCGTCGTCGTCGCGTTGAACTTCGGCAGCGCGAACGCCGAGCTGCCGGCCGGCGTCGTCGCCGACGGCGCGGCGGTGTGGCTGTCGACCGCGCCGGGTCGCGACCGCGGCGAATGGCGCGGCGGCCCGTTGGCGCCGCACGAAGGCGTGATCGTCGCCGGCTGAGGCGGGCTTCGGGCACCGGCTTTGCTCGCCGCGACGGGTAGCGACGACCGGCAACGGCTCGACAGGGGTGGGGATGGCAAAGGGCGCGACCATGGGATCGGCGAAAGACGCTGCCTCGCGTGCCGGCCGCGACGCTGGCGCTGCCGGTCGCTTCGGCGGCGATGGCGCGGCCGAGTGCGGCGGCACTGATATCGACGGCCGGCCCGCAGCGCGCGACCCCGCCGCCGTCGATGACGCCGCGGCGGCGGCAACGCCGCTCGCCGGCGAGCGCGCGACCGACCGCACCGCGCTGCTCGTCATCGACATGTTCAGCGGCTGGGATTTCGACGACGCCGAGCGGCTCGTCGGCGGCGCGGCACACATCGCGCCGGCGATCGCCGAGCTCGCCGCGCGCTGCCGGCGCTGCGGCGTGCCGGTGATCTACGCCAACGACAACCACGGCCGCTGGCGGTCGGACCTGCGCCACGTCATCGCGGCGGCGATGGAAGGCGATGGCCGCGGCGCGGCGATCGCACGCCGGCTCGCGCCGCACGACGACGACTACATCGTGCTGAAGCCCAAGCACTCGGCCTTCCACGCGACACCGCTCGACCTGTTGCTGCGCCACCTCGACGCGAAGCGGCTGATCCTCTGCGGCGTGGCCACCGACCAGTGCGTGCTGTACACCGCCGCCGACGCGAAGATGCTCGACTACGACGTCGTCGTCGCCGCCGACTGCGTCGCCACGCAGTCGACCGAGCGCAACGCGTGGGCTCTGCGACACTTCGCCGAGGCGATGCGCATCGACACGCCGGCGTCGTCGGCATTGACGCTGCCGGCGCAAGGCGCGGCCGGCGGGGCCGGGGGTCGCGCCGCAGGGGGGCCCACCCGCCACGACACATCCGCTGCCTCCGAAACACCCGGCGGCGACGCTGCGGCAGCAAACGATGCCGCCGTCGCCGCGACCGACGCCGCTGCCGGCTGATCCTTCGATGACCGACTTCTTCGACCCGACGACCCACGGCTACGCGCGAGTCGCGGTCGCGGTGCCGCGGGTGCGCGTCGCCGACCCGGCGTTCAACGCCGACGCGACGATCGCGCTGCTGCGCGACGCCGCCGCCGACGGCGCGGCGCTGGTCGCGTTTCCCGAGCTCGGGCTGTCGGCCTACACCTGCGACGACCTGTTCCACCAGCGCGCGCTGCTCGACGCCTGCGTCGACGCGCTCGACCGCGTCGCCCGCGCCACCGCCGACGTCGGCGGCGTCGCCGTCGTCGGCCTGCCGCTGCGCGTCGACCACCGGCTGTTCAACTGCGCCGCGGTGTGCGCCGGCGGGCGCGTCGTCGGCGTCGTGCCGAAGACCTATCTGCCGAACTACGGCGAGTTCTACGAAGCGCGCCAGTTCCACGACGCGGCGAGCGCGGTGTCGACGTGCGTCGAGCTGGGCGGCGAAGCGGTGCCGTTCGGCACCGACCTGATCTTCGAGTCGGCCGCGCTGCCGCTGTTGAAGTTCGCCTGCGAGGTCTGCGAAGACGTGTGGGTGCCGATCCCGCCGTCGAGCTACGCCGCGCTGGCCGGCGCGACCGTGCTCGTCAACCTGTCGGCGTCGAACATCACGATCGGCAAGGCCGACTACCGCCACCGCCTCGTCGGCATCCAGTCGGCGCGCTGCGTCGCGGCGTATCTGTACTCGTCGGCCGGGCTCGGCGAGTCGACGACCGACCTCGGCTGGGACGGCCAGGCGCTGATCTATGAGAGCGGCGACCTGCTCGCCGAGAGCGAGCGCTTCGTCACCGGCTCGCACTGGATCTGCGCCGACGTCGACCTCGAGCGCGTGTCGCGCGAGCGGATGCGGCAGAACTCGTTCGGCCGCTCGGTCCAGCACCACGCGGCGCGGGTGCGCGGCTTCCGCCGCGTTCGCGTCGACGCCGCCGGCCCGCCACCCGCAGCGCGCGCGCTGCGCCGGCCGCTCGAACGCTTTCCGTACGTGCCGGCCGACCCGGCGCAGCGCGACCTGCGCTGCATGGAGATCTACAACATCCAGGTCAACGCGCTGCTGCAGCGCGTGGCCGCGATCGGCGCGCCCAAGCTCGTGATCGGCATTTCGGGCGGTCTCGATTCGACGCACGCGCTGCTCGTCTGCGCCGCGGCGATGGACCGCGCCGGGCTGCCGCGCAGCGACATCCTGGCCTACACGATGCCGGGCTTCGCGACGAGCACGCGCACGCTCGACCAGGCGCGGCGGCTGATGGCCGCGGTGGGCTGCAGCGCGCACGAGATCGACATCCGGCCGAGCTGCCGCCAGATGCTCGCCGACATCGGCCACCCGTACGCGCGCGGCGAAGAGGTCTACGACGTCGCGTTCGAGAACGTCCAGGCCGGCGAGCGCACGAGCCATCTGTTCCGCTTGGCCAACCAGAACGGCGGCTTCGTCGTCGGCACCGGCGACCTGTCCGAGCTCGCGCTCGGCTGGTGCACCTACGGCGTCGGCGACCACATGTCGCACTACAACGTCAACGCCAGCGTGCC
>CBDUBX010000332.1:0-3070 GCA_965365495.1 uncultured Burkholderiales bacterium | reverse complement strand
GCGCTGCTGCTCGACGCCAGCGGCTTCGTCAGCGAAGGCGCCGGCGAGAACGTCTTCGTCGTGCGCAAGGGCGTCGTCTACACGCCCGACCTGTCCGCCGGCGCGTTGAACGGCATCACCCGCGACACGGTGTTCGCGATCTGCCGCGACCTCGGCGTCTCGCTCGTCGAGAAGCGCATCACCCGCGACGAGATCTACATCGCCGACGAAGCGTTCTTCACCGGCACCGCGGCCGAGGTGACGCCGATCCGCGAGCTCGACCGCGTGACGATCGGTGTCGGCAGCCGCGGGCCGGTGACCGAGGCGATCCAGACGGCGTTCTTCGACATCGTCGGCGGCCGCAACGCGAAGTACGCCGAATGGCTGACGGCGGTGTGATCGCCTCCGCCGCGACCGTCGCCGACGCGCCGGTCACCGCCGACGCCGGCGTGGTCGAGCTCACCGCCGCGGACTTGCGCTGCGCCGGCGTCGTCTACTGCCCGAACCCGCGGATGCCGCTTTGGTCGGGCCACCCGCGGGTGTTTCTCGACGTCGCGTCGACCGGCCACGCGCGCTGCCCGTATTGCGGCACGCTGTACCGCTTGGCAGGCGGCGCCGCCGCGGCGACGCACTGACGGCGCGATCGAGGCGCGGCGCCGACCGCTCGATCGAATCTGGCTGGGGCACGGCGCCACCGGTCCGGGTGAGCGACGCAGACTGCGGAAGGCTGCGACGCGGTCAGACCGGAGCGAAGCCGCCGTCGCGGAGCACGGCGCGCGCGGCGTCGCTGCGCAGGAAGTCGACGAACGCCGCGGCCCGCGCCGGCTCGCGCGCTGCCGCCGAGACGGCGGCGACGTAGCGCACCGGCGCGTGCCCCGACAGCGTCTCGACGACGCGCACCGCGTCGCCGGCCGACGCCGCGTCGGTGCGGTAGACGAAGCCGGCATCGACGTCGCCGCGGACGACCCGCGCCAGTGCGTCGCGCGCACTGGCCGCGTCGACGATGCGCCGCTGCAGTTGCGGCCACAGCCGCTGCGCGTCGATCGCCTGGCGCGCGTAGCGGCCGGCTGGCACATCGGCGGCGCGGCCCAGCGCGATGCGCAGCACGTCGGGCTGGCCGAGGTCGGCCAGGCGGCGGATCGCCAGCAACGACCGCGCGGGAACGACGAGCACGAGGTCGTTGCCGGCGAACGCGCGCCACGCGCCTTCGCGCAGCACATGGCGCTCGACGCCGCGCGCGACCGTCTCGGTGTTCGCGGCGACCAGCACGTCCCAGGCTGCGCCGCGCGCCATCTGCTCGAGCAGCGTGCCCGACGCGCCGACATGCAGCCCGATGCGCGGCGCGGCTGCGTTCGCGTCGAATGCGAGCGCGACGTCGGGCAGCACGTCGACGAGGCTGCTCGCCGCGGCGACCTCGAGCGCTACCGGCGGCGGTGGCGCCCCCGCGGTCGGCGCGACCGCCGCGCCGACCACCCAGCCGAGCCACGCGCGACGGCGCAATGCGGTTGCGCGAGCCGTCGCGCGCAGCAGCGGCGGCACCCCCGCAGGACCCACGGTCGTCGTCATCGCGACCGCGATTGGACACCATGCCGCTGCCGTCATCGCGGCGTCACGGCGCGCGCCGACACTGCCGCCGCTGATGCCGCCCATCGGCGCAAGGAGACCGCGATGCCGATCGACGTCGAGACGCCGCCGACGTGGCGCAGCGAGGCCTTTGCCGAGGACCTCGACGGCATCGTCGCGACCGGCGGCTTTGCTAGAGTCGACCGCAGCCATGACCCTGCCGCACCCGCCGCCGACGCCGCGCCATCCGCGGCTGCTCGGCGACATCGGCGGCACCCACGCGCGCTGGGCCTGGCAATCCGCGCCGGGCGACGCCTCGCTGCGCGACTTGTGCGTCCACCGCACCGCTGAGTACGCGTCGATCGAGGACTCAGCGCGCGCCTATCTGGCGGCGGTCGGCATCGCGCCGCGCTGGGCGTCGATCGGCATCGCGACCGCGGTCACCGGCGACGCGGTGCGGATGACGAACCATCCGTGGTCGTTCTCGATCGCCGCGTTGACGCGGGCGCTGGCGCTCGAGGGCTGCGTCGTCGTCAACGATTTCACCGCGCTGGCGACGAGCCTGCCGTCGCTCGGGCCGGCCGACCTGCGGCCGCTCGGCGGCGGGCCCGCCGCCGCCGGCGCCCCGCTCGCTTTGCTCGGCGCCGGCACCGGCCTCGGCGTGTCGGCGCTGCTGCCGCTGGCCGACGGCGGATTCGTGCCGGTGGCCGGCGAAGGCGGGCACGCGACGCTCGCGCCGGCCGACGACGACGAGTACGAGGTCGTCGTCTGGCTGCGCCGCGAGTTCGGTCACGCGTCGGCCGAGCGCGCGCTGTCGGGACCGGGTCTCGTCAACCTGTACCGCGCGCGCTGCGCGCTCGCCGGCACCGACGCCGCAGCGCTGGCGCCGCCCGACGTCGCGGCGCGCGGCGCCGATGGCAGCGACGCCGCGTGCGCCGCGGCATTGCGCGACTTCGCGTCGCTGCTCGGCGGCGTGGCCGGCAACCTCGCGCTGACCTTCGGCGCGCGCGGCGGCGTCTACGTCGGCGGCGGCATCGTGCCGCGCCTCGGCGCGGCATTCGACGCGGCACTTTTTCGCGAACGCTTCGAGCGCAAAGGGCGCTTCACCGACTATCTGCGCACCATACCCGCGTGGCTGATCGTTGCACCGTACCCGGGGCTGATCGGCGCGTCATTGGCGCTCGACGCGGCGCGCTGACTGGCGACGCACCGATACAATTCGCGGCCCCCGAGGAGCGTTGCGACGGCCGACAGCCGCCAGGCTCGGGGAGCCGTCGCGACGCCGTTGCGGCGGCCGCAACGGCGCTCGCTTCCGTGTCGCCCCGCCGAACGGTGAGCCGCCCGCGATGACTTCAGCTTCCCCCCCGCCGACGACCGTCGCCGCGCCGCCGCCGATGCGGCTGTCGGGCTTGGAGCCGCTCGTCATCGACAACGACTCGCTGTTCGTCAACATCGGCGAGCGCACCAACGTCACCGGGTCGAAGGCCTTCGCGCGGATGATCCTCGAAGGCCGCTTCGAGGACGCGCT
>CBDUBX010000331.1:0-3073 GCA_965365495.1 uncultured Burkholderiales bacterium | reverse complement strand
TGAACATCCACGCGTCGCTGCTGCCGCGCTGGCGCGGCGCCGCGCCGATCCAGCGCGCGATCGAGGCCGGCGACCGCGAGACCGGCGTCACGATCATGCAGATGGACGAAGGCCTCGACACCGGCGCGATGCGGCTCGTCGCGCGCACGCCGATCGGCGCCGACGACACGTCGGCGACGCTGCACGCGCGGCTGGCCGACCTCGGCGCGGCGCTCGTCGTCGACGCGCTGGAACGGCTGGTGCGCGGCGATCTGCCGTCGACGCCGCAACCCGCCGACGGCGTGACCTACGCGGCCAAGGTCGACAAGGCCGAAGCGCAGGTCGACTGGCGCGACGACGCCGTGGCGATCGAGCGCCGGCTGCGCGCGTTCGACCCGACGCCGGGTTGCCATGCGATCGTCGACGGTCGCGCGGTCAAGCTGTGGCGCGGCCGCGTCGTGGAGGGCGCAGAACGCGCCGCCGGCACCGCGCCCGGCGAGCGGGTCGAAGCCGGGCCGGGGCGGCTGGTCGTCGCCTGCGGCCGCGGCGCGCTCGAGATCGTGCAGTTGCAGCTGCCCGGCGGGCGGCGCATCGCGGCGCGCGAGTTCGTCGCGCGCTGAAGCGCGCCGGCTCGCGGCTGACGGTGGGTCGCACCGGCTCGCGGCCGGTGGCGTCGATGCGACCCGCGCGGCCGCCGGGCGCGGCGCGACGACATCACCTGGCGGCCGGCCGCGGCGAAGGGCGCCGCTCAAGGCCGGCACGCGTGCCGCCGATAACCCGGCAAGCGCCGCCTTTGGCGTGCTCCTTCGCCGCCCCCGCCTGCCATGCCCCGCCTCATCGCCGCCGTCCTGCTCGCGCTGCCGCTCGTCGCCGGCTGCGACCTGCTTGGCATCGAGTCGGCGAGCGACGTCGCCGCCAAGCGCGAAGCCGAAGGCAAGGCGATCGGCGCCGGCTGCCGCTATTCGGCGCGGTCGATCGAAGCCTGCTACGAGAACAACCGCCGCGCCGACAAGGCCGCGGTGTTCGCCGGCTGGAAGGAAATGAACGACTACATGCGCGAGAACGCGATCGAGGCCGTGCCGCCTGCGGCAGCGACCGAAGTCGCCGAAGCGCCGGCCGACGACGCTGCCGCGCCGCGCGCCGACAAGGACAGCGCCGACCCGCGGCGCGTCACGACGCGCCGCTAGAGGCGCCGCGCCACGACGCGCCGCTAAAGGCGCCGCGCCACGACGCGCCGCTAAAGGCGCCGCGCCGATCGCCCCACGCCGTCGCCCGACGCTTCGCGACGGCGACAATCGCGCCGGTGAATCCGCCGCCGGCGCGCGCCGCGCCCCGCCCGCCGCCGCTGTGGCGCCACGCCGAGTTCGCGCTCGGCGTGCGGCACATGCTCGGCACGTCGCTCGGCATCGCCGCCTGGGGGCTGATCACCGGGGTGGCGATGGGCAACTCGGGCCTGCCGCTGCCGCTGATGGTGGCGATGACGCTGCTCGTCTTCGCCGGCAGCGCGCAGCTCGCGGTGCTGCCGCTGCTCGCCAGCGGCGCGCCGCTCGGCGTCGTCTGGGCCACCGCGGCGTGCGTCAACCTGCGCTTCGTGATCTTCAGCGCGCAGTGGCGGCCGTACCTGATCGACCACCCGCTGCGCACGCGGTTGTGGATGGCGTTCTTCGCCGGCGATCTCAACTACGTGCTGTTCATGCGCCGGTTTCCCGAGCCGCGGCCGGCGCCCGAGCAGTGGCCGTACTTCTGGGGCGGCGCGGTGACCAACTGGTTCGCGTGGCAGCTGCCGTCGCTGGCCGGGATCTTTCTCGCCGATGCGGTGCCGGTCGAATGGGGGATCGGCTTCGCCGGCACGCTGGCGCTGCTCGGCGTGGCGCTGTCGCTGCTCGGCGAGCGGTCGACCGCGGTCGCCGGCGGCGTCGCCGGCTGCGCCGCGGTGGCCGCGTACGCGCTGCCGTACCGGCTCAACATCGTCGTCGCGATCGCCGCCGCGGTGGCGATCGGCCTGCTGCTCGAATCGCGCGACCCGCGCCTGCGCGGCGCCGCGCAGCCGCTCGACGCCGCGCGCGACGGCGCCGCGCCGACGCCGCTGCGCGATTGACGATGGACGGCTGGACGCTCGGCATCGCGATCGTCGGACTGGCGGCGATCACCGTCGCGACGCGCAGCTTCTTCTTCGCGACCCGGCGCGAGGTGCCGATCCCGCGCTGGCTGCAGAACGGGCTGCGCTACGCGCCGCTCGGCGCGCTGGCAGCGGTCGTCGCGCCCGAGATCGTCCTCGTCGACGGCGAGCTGACGGCGCCGTGGCGCGACGCGCGCGTCTGGGCGGCGCTGGCCGGCGCGGCGTGGTTCGGGTGGCGCCGCGGCATCCTCGGCACGATCGTCGTCGGCATGGCGGTGCTGCTGCCGCTGCGCCTGCTGCTCGGCTGGTGACGCGGCCTGCCTAGAATTTCCGCGCAGTCGGCGGCGCGACCCGCGCCGTCGCCGACGCTTTCGAGGACTGCCCGCATGAAGCCGATCCGCCTGACCGACCTCGCCGAACAGGGCCGCCTCGCCGGCCAGCGCGTGTTCATCCGCGCCGACCTCAACGTGCCGCTCGACGACGACGGCCGGATCACCGAAGACACGCGCATCCGCGCCAGCGTGCCGGCGATCCGCATCGCGCTCGACGCCGGCGCCGCGGTGATGGTCACGTCGCATCTCGGCCGCCCGACAGAAGGCACGCTGAACCGCGAGGACAGCCTGGCGCCGGTCGCGACGCGGCTCGCCGAACTGCTCGGCCGACCGGTGCCGCTCGTCGCCGACTGGGTCAACGGCGTCGACGTCGCTCCGGGCGACGTCGTGCTGCTCGAGAACTGCCGCGTCAACAAGGGCGAGAAGAAGAACGACCCTGCGCTGGCGAAGAAGATGGCCGCGCTGTGCGACGTCTTCGTCCACGACGCTTTCGGCACCGCGCACCGCGCCGAGGCCAGCACCTACGGCATCGCCGAGCACGCGAAGGTCGCGTGCGCCGGGCCGCTGCTGGCTGCCGAGATCGACGCGATCACGCGCGCGCTGGCCGACCCGAAGCGGCCGCTGCTGGCGATCGTCGCCGGCA
>CBDUBX010000330.1:0-3088 GCA_965365495.1 uncultured Burkholderiales bacterium | reverse complement strand
CGGTGCTGGTGCCGGCGTTCGTCACCAGCGAGCTGAAGAGCGCGTTCCAGATCGGTTTCATGATCTTCATCCCGTTCCTGATCATCGACATGATCGTCGCCAGCGTGCTGATGAGCCTCGGGATGATGATGCTGAGCCCGGTGCTCGTCGCACTGCCGTTCAAGCTGATGCTGTTCGTGCTGGCCGACGGCTGGAACCTGCTGCTCGGCTCGCTCGCGGCGTCGTTCGTCACCTGAGCCTTCGATGGACGCGCAACAAGTTCTCGCCACCGGCCAGCAGGGCCTGTGGATCCTGCTGACCGTGGCCGCGCCGGTGCTGCTCGTCGTGCTCGCGGTCGGCCTCGTGGTCAGCATCGTCCAGGCGGCGACGCAGATCAACGAGGCGACGCTGAGCTTCGTGCCGAAGATTGTCGCCGTCGTCGCGGTGCTGGTCGTCGCCGGGCCGTGGATGCTGTCGACGCTCGTCGAGTACCTGCAACGCACGCTGCAGTCGCTGCCCGGCGTGGTGCACTGAACGCGCTGCCGCGCGCCGCGCCGTGATCAGCTTCAGCGAGGCGCAGGTCGTCGGCTGGGTCGCGCCGCTGATGTGGCCGTTCCTGCGCGCGCTGGCGCTGTTCACATCGCTGCCGGTGCTCGGCACGCGCACCGTGCCGATGCGCGTGCGCATCGCGCTCGCCGGCTTCATCGCGCTGGCGCTGCAGGCCAGCCTGCCCGCGCCGCCCGACGTCGCGCTCGATTCGCCGCTGGCGCTGACGCTTGTCGCTCAGCAGCTGGTGATCGGGCTGTCGCTCGGCTTCGCGGTGCGGCTCGTGTTCGCGACGGTCGAATTCGCCGGCGAGGTCATCGGGCTGCAGATGGGGCTGAACTTCGCCGGCTTCTTCGACCCGGTGTCGGCGAGCACCGCCACCGCCAGCAGCCGGCTGTTCGGCACGACGGTGGCGTGGCTGTTCATCGTCGTCAACGGCCACCTGCTGGTGATTGCCGCGCTGGCGCAGAGCTTCACGGCGTTTCCGGTGGGGCCTGAGCCGTTCGCGTTCTTCCACCAGGTGCAGCCGCACCGCTGGGGCGCCGAGATCTTCGCCGGCGGGCTGTGGATTGCGCTGCCGCTGATCACGATGATGCTGTTCGTCAACCTCGTGCTCGGCATGGTGTCGCGCGTCGCGCCGCAGATCAACATCTTCGCGGTCGGCTTTCCGGTGACCCTCGGCGTCGGCCTCGTCGGCCTGCTGCTGACGCTGCCGGCACTCGAGCGGCCGTTCACGATGACGCTGGAGCGGTTGCTGGAGCAGTTCCGGTGATCGGCGTGGGGGTCGCCACGAACGATCACGTCGCGCAGCCGATCGATTCGCTTCACGCCGCGGCGCGTGGCATCGCCGCTGCGGCCACGCGTCAGAACCGCAGCTTCACCCCGGCGCCGACCGCCCACTGGCTTTCGCGTTCGTACGCCGCGCCGTAGCGCGGCCAGAACTTGCCGATCACGAACTCGCCGAGCAGCCAGTCCTCGTACACGGGCTGCTCCCAGCGCAGCTCGACGCCGTAGTCGGGCACGCGAACGCCGGTGCTCTCGACGCCGTCGGCGAGCACCGACAGCGTCAGCAGCCGCTGCCGCGTGAACGACTTGAACAGGCTCAGGCTGGTCTGCCACTCCCAGTCGCGCGTGGCTTCGGTGATCGTCGCCGCAGTCAGCCAGCGGCTCGTCAGCGACGGCGAGAAATCGTGGTCGTACGACACCGCGGTCGTCGACCCGAGGTGGTCGTCGACCGACCAGAAGACCGTCTCGCGCAACTGCACCAGGTCGTCGGGGCCGAACGTCCACGGCTTCGTGTAGCGCACCTGTGCGTACGGCTTGAGCCCGCCGCGAAAGCCGATGCGGCCGTCGATGTCGTCGGTCAGCGCGCGGCCGAGGCCGGCGAAGAACGCGCGGTCGGCGTCGGTTTCGGTCTGCAGCCGCTGCTGGTTCGACAGCGCCGTCGGCCGGTCGGTGACGAGCTCTCGCGGGTTGTCGCGGCCGATGAAGAGGTAGGTCTTCTCTTCGATGTTCGGCAGGCGGAAGCGCGCGTTGAAGCGCAGCCGCACGTCGAAGCCCTCGCCGCGCCGGTGCAGTACGGTGAGATTCAACCGCCCGTCCTGCACCGAGCCGCCGTCGTCGAACGGGCGGTCGCCGAACAGGCCGTCGACGCCGCGGGCGATCCACACCGCGGCCGAGCGCACCGTTTCGCGTGCCGCCTCGGCCGGGTGGCGCGGCTCGCCGTCGGCCGGCGCCGACGCCGGCGTCATCGGCATCGGCGGTGTCGTCGCGGTCGTCGGCGGGTCGGCGATCGGCCGCGGGCGCGGCAGCGTGTACGGCCAGTAGGTCCACGTCGACCCGCCGCGGCCGGACAACGGCGCGGTCGTGACCGTCGGCACCGGTGCGGGTGCCGACGCCGCGGCGGCCGCGCTTGGTGGCGGCGACGCCGCCGCCGGTGCAGCCGACGACGGCGACGACGGCGCGGTCGAGCAGCCGACGAGCGACGCGACGGCGACGGCGGCGGCCGCGCCGCGCCACGTCGCCGCGCGCCGCGGCCGCGGCGGCAATGTCGCGCCGCACTGGGCGCCTGCGGTCGACGCGGTCATGCGAACACCCCGGCACGCAGCCATTTCGTTGCCACCCACTTCTCTCCGGCGACCACCGGCGCGCCGCCGTGCAGCGTGCGCGTGTCCGGGTCGGGCCGGTCGTAGCTGAAGAACACCGCATTGCCGCGCTGGGGCGCGACCTCGAGGCCGACATCGGGAAACGTCGTCGCGCCGCCGGCGTCGGGCGTGTTCAGGTACATCACCAGCGTCGCCAACCGCTGCCCGCCGCGCTTGAGCACGTGCGCGCTGCCGGCGTGCGCCGGGTCGAAGTAGTCGTGGTGCGGGCGGTATTCGGCGCCGGGGCGGTAGCGCAGGATCTGCAGCCCTTCGCCATGGTCGACCGGCCAGTTCACCAGCGCGGCGATGCGCTGCTCGATGCGCGCGATCAGCGGGTGCTCGCCGCGGTCGAAGAACATGCCGTCGCTGGTGCGCGCGGCGTTGACTTCGCTGCCGCCGGTGGCGTTGTCGACGGTCTC
>CBDUBX010000329.1:0-3092 GCA_965365495.1 uncultured Burkholderiales bacterium | reverse complement strand
CCTGATCGAAGGCACGCTCGACATCGCGCGCATCGAAGCCGGCAAGCTGACGCTGAACCCGCAGCCGATGCGGCTGCGCGACAGCCTGAACCAGATCGTCGAGCTGTTCGCGCTGCAGGCGCTGGCCAAGGGGCTGCACTTCGAGCACCGCGTCGACGCCGCGCCCGCGGTCGTCCGCGCCGACGCGCGGCGGCTCACGCAGATCCTGATCAACGTGCTCGGCAACGCGGTGAAGTTCACGCCCGACGGCCGGGTCGGCTTTCGCGTCGACCACCAGCGCGACATCGCGACCTTCGACATCGACGACACCGGGCCGGGCATCGCCGCCGCCGACATCGACCGCATCTTCGAGCCGTTTGCCCGCGGCGCGCACGGCGCGGGGGCCGATGTCGCCCCTGGCGCCGCCGAGCGGACTGCGCCGGCCGACGCCGGCGCCACCGGCACCGGCCTCGGGCTGACGATCGCCAAGATGCTCACCGACCTGATGGGCGGCGAGATGACGGTGACGAGCACGCCCGGTGCCGGCACGCGGTTCCGCATCCGGCTGTTCCTGCCAGCGCTGGCCGACGACGCCGCGGTCGCGGCGCGCACCGCGCCGGTGGTGCGCGGCGGCTACGCCGGGCGCCCGCGGCGCGTGCTCGTCGTCGACAACGAAGCGGTCGACCGCATGCTGCTCGCGTCGCGCTTGCAGGCGTGCGGTTTCGCGGTCGTGCAGGCGGCGTCGGGCACCGCGGCGATCGGGCTGCTGCGCGAGGCGCGGGCGGTGGTCGCCGGCACCACCGCCGACGACCCTGCCGGGGCCGTGCCGACCGCCATCGCCACCGCTCGCGCGGACGCGGGCGCGGGCATTGACGCGATCCTGATGGACCTTGCGATGCCCGGCATCGACGGCTGGGAGACGATCCGCACGCTGCGGCGCGAAGGGCTGTCGGCGGCGCCGGTCGCGGTGGTGTCGGCGAACGGCTTCGACAAAGGCTTGCCGAACGACGCCGGGATCGGCGCCGCCGACTTCTTCACGAAGCCGGTGCGCTTCGACGAGCTGCTCGACTGGCTCGGCGACCGGCTGGCGCTGCTCTGGCAGGCCGCGCCGCCGCCGTCGGCACCGACGCCGGCGGCGGCCGGGCTCGCTGCGGGCGGCGCGCCGTGCCCCGACCGCACTGCACTCGCCGCGCTGCGCGACGCCGCGGCGATCGGCTACCCGCGCGGCGTGCACCGGCTGCTCGACGCGCTCGACAACCAGCGGCCGGACTGCGCCGCGTGGCTGGCCGCGGTGCGCGCGTTGGCGCGCGACTTCGCGTTCGACCGTCTGACCGCCGCCGTCGACGAGGCGCTGGCACGCGATGCCGACCGCTGACCCCGCCGCCGCCGCGGCAGCGGCGCCGACACTCGCCGTCGACGCGCGCGGCGCCGGCGTCGTCCTCGTCGTCGACGACGTGCCCGACAACCTCGCGCTGCTGCACGACGCGCTCGACGCCGCCGGCTACACGGTGCTCGTCGCGACCGACGGCGCCGCGGCGCTGCAGCGCGCGGTGCAGGCCGACCCCGACATCGTGCTGCTCGACGCGGTGATGCCCGGGCTCGACGGCTTCGAGGTCGCGCGCCGCTTGAAGGCCGGGCCCGAGACGGCGCACGTGCCGATCGTCTTCATGACCGGGCTCACCGACACCGAGCACGTGCTCGCCGCCTTCGACGCCGGCGGCGTCGATTACGTGACCAAGCCGATCCGCCCGGCCGAGGTGATCGCGCGGATGGCCGCACACATGCTCGCCGCGCGCCAGGCACGCGCCGCGCGCAACGCCCTCGACGCCTACGGCCACGCGACGCTCGCGGTGCGCCTGGCCAGCGGCGCCGCGCCGGCGCGGCTCGTCTGGCAGACGCCGCTCGCGCGGCGGTGGCTCCCGGCGTACTTCGACGCCCCGGGCGGCGTGCTGCCGGCGGCGCTGGCCGACTGGGTCGCGCGCGCCGCGGCCGGGCGCGACCCGCGGCCGCTGACGACCGCGGCCGGTGCCGCGGCGACGATGGAAGGCCACGGCGTCGGCACGGCCGCGGCCGGCGGGACCCGGCTCGTCGCGACGCTGCAGGGCCGCACCGTCGACGACGACTGGCTCGTCGTGCTGCGCGAGGTCAGCGACGCCGCCGCGGTCGAGGCGACGATGCGCGCCTTCGGCCTGACGTTGCGCGAAAGCGAGGTTCTCTACTGGGTCGCGAAGGCCAAGACCAACCGCGACATCGGCGACATCCTCGGCAGCAGCCCGGCAACGGTGAAGAAGCACCTCGAGCGGGTCTACGAAAAGCTCGGCGTCGAGACGCGCACCGCCGCCGCGGCGCTGGCGATGCGCCGCGTGCGGGAGCTGAACCCGGGGTGACGGCGACGCGGCTGCGCCGCGCCGCGTGACGTCAGCGCCGCTGCAGCGCCGCTTTCAGCAGCGCGATCCGCGGCGACGGCGGGGTCGCGCTGGCGTCGAACGGGTGGCGCGTCTGGCCGCCGAGCGCGGCGAGGATCTTCAGCACGTACAGCCGCGTCTCGGCGTACGGCGGCACGCCGACGTAGCGCTCGACCGCGCGCTCGCCGGCGTTGTACGCCGCTGCCGCCAGCCGCACGTCGCCTTCGAAGTACGCCAGCAGCCAGCGCAGGTAGGCCATGCCGCCGCGGATGTTCTGCACCGGGTCGCGCGCGTCGCGCACGCCGAAGCGTGCCGCGGTGCCGGGGATCAGCTGCATCAGCCCCTGCGCGTTCTTCGGCGACACCGCGTTGGCATCGAAGTTGGACTCGGTGGCCATCACCGCGAGCACCAGCGCCGGCTGCAGCCGGTACTCGGGCGCGACGAGGTCGACGTAGCGCACGATGGCCGGCGGCGCGTTCGGCAGCGGCGGCGGGGGCGGCAGCGCCGGTCCGGCGCGCGGCGGCGGCGCCGCGGCGAGCAGCCGGTCGTCGTCGGGCGGGCGCAGGCACGCCGGCGGCGGGCCGAGCGGTGTGCCGAGCCGCGCGGCCATGTTCTCGGCCTGCGCCAGCCCTTGCTCGGCCGCCGCGGCGAACAGGTGCGCGGCCTGCGCCTCGTCGCGCTCGATGCCGCGCGAGTTGGTCAGCATCC
>CBDUBX010000328.1:0-3101 GCA_965365495.1 uncultured Burkholderiales bacterium | reverse complement strand
TCGCCCGCGGCGGCATCGTCGACGACGCGGCGCTGGCGCAGGCGCTCGCCGAGCGGCGCATCGCCGCCGCCGGACTCGACGTCTTCGAAGGCGAGCCCACCGTCCACCCGGCGCTGCTGGCGCTGGACAACGTCGTGCTGACGCCGCACATCGCCAGCGCCAGCGTCGCGACGCGGCGCGCGATGGCCGAACTGGCCGCCGACAACCTCGTCGCCGCGCTGACCGGCGCCCCGCCACCGACGCCGGTCAACGCGCCGCTCGCGCGCGCCGCGCCGCCGTGACGCCAGCGCCGACAATCGCCGCATGCCCGAATGGACCGTCGCGCTGCTGCTCGCGCTGAACCTGCTCGTCGTCGGTTGGCTGCTCACGCGGTCGCTGTCGCGGCGTGACGCGCGCGCCCAGGCCGAGCAGGTCGAACGCCTGCAGCGCGAGCTGCGCGACGCGCTCGAACGGCAGGCGCAGGCGGCTCGCGCCGACCTCGGCAACTTCCAGCGCACGCTGCTTGCGCAAGGCGGTGAAGCCACGCGCAGCCAGGGCGAGCGCATCGACGCGCTGCGCGGCGGGCTGGCCGACGCGCAACACCGCCACGCCGAGTCGCTGCGCGGCTTCGGCGAGTCGCTCGGCGATGCGCTGAGGCGCCTGGCCGAGTCGAACGACCGGCGGCTCGCCGACGTGCGCGAGGCGGTCGAGACGCGGCTGGCGGCGATGCAGGACGGCAACGAGAAGAAGCTCGAGCAGATGCGCGCCACCGTCGACGAGAAGCTGCACGCGACGCTCGAGCAGCGGCTCGGCGAAAGCTTCAAGCAGGTCGCCGACCGCCTCGAGCTCGTCCACCGCGGGCTCGGCGAGATGCAGACGCTGGCGCGCGACGTCGGCGCGCTGAACCGCGTGCTGACCAACGTCAAGGCGCGTGGCGTGTTCGGCGAAGTGCAGCTCGCGGGTCTGCTGGAACAGTGCTTCGCGCCGGAGCAGTACGCGGCCAACGTCGCGACGGTGCCCGGCAGCAGCGAGCGCGTCGAGTTCGCGATCCGCCTGCCGGGGCGCGCCGCCGGGCTGCCCGACGCCACCGCGCTGTGGCTGCCGATCGACGCCAAGTTCCCGCGCGAGGACTACGAGCGGCTGCTCGACGCGCACGAGCGCGCCGACGTCGCGGCGATGGAGCAGGCGACGAAGGCGATCGAGGCGCGGCTGAAGGCCGAGGCGCGGTCGATCCGCGCGAAGTACATCGCGCCGCCGCACACCACCGACTTCGCGATCCTGTTCCTGCCGACCGAAGGGCTGTACGCCGAGGCGCTGCGCCGACCCGGACTCAGCGAAGCGCTGCAGCGCGAATGCAAGGTGATGATCGCCGGCCCGACGACGCTGCTGGCGACGTTGAACAGCCTGCAGATGGGGTTCCGCACGCTGGCGATCGAGCAGCGGTCGGCCGAGGTGTGGCAGGTGCTCGGCGCGGTGAAGACCGAGTTCGGCAAGTTCGGCGACGTGCTCGCGAAGACCCGCAAGAAGCTCGCCGAGGCGAGCTCGACGATCGAGGCCGCCGAGGTGCGCACGCGCGCGATGGCGCGGCAGCTCAAGGCGGTCGAGTCGCTGCCCGAGATCGCCAGCGCGGCGCCGATCCTGCCGGCGTTGTCGGCGACGCCGCTGACCACGGCGCTCGACGACGGCGATGGCTGACGCCGCCGCGGCATCGACCGCGTCGCCGCGCGTCGTTGTCGCGCTCGTCGCCGGCCAGCTCGGGCTGCACGCGGCGATGGCCGGGCTGCGGCTGGCGGCGCCGCTGCACGCGCTGCGCGACGGCGCAAGCGCGTGGGCCGTCGGCGTGCTGCTGGCGCTGTTCGCGGTCACCGCGGTCGCGGCCGCACTGCCTGCCGGGCGGCTCGCCGACCGGCTCGGCTACCACCGCCCGGTGCACGCCGCGGTGGCGCTGTCGCTGCTCGGCGGGGCGCTCGCGCTGACGTCGGCGTTCGTCGACGCGGCGCCGCGCTTCATGCTGCTGTGCGCTGCCGCCGCGGTCACCGGCGCCGGCGCCAACCTCGGCATGCTGACGATCCAGCGCGCCGCGGGGATCGCCGCGCGCGACCCCGCCGACCGCGTTCGCCTGTTCAGCTGGCTCGGCATTGCGCCGTCGCTGTCCAACGTCGTCGGGCCGGTGGCCGCGGGGCTGACGATCGACGCCGCGGGCTTCGGCGCGGCGTACGCGCTGTTGTTGGCACTGCCGCTGGTCTCGGTGGCGGCGGCGCGCTTCGTGCCGCGCGTCGAGCGCGCCGGCGATGTCGGCCCCGACGGCGCACGCCGATCGTGGCAACTGCTGCGCACGCCGGGGATGGTGCGGTTGCTGGCGGTGAACTGGCTGCTGTCGATGTGCTGGGACGTGCACACCTTCGCCGTGCCGATCATCGGCCACGAGCGCGCGTTCTCGGCGAGCACGATCGGCCTGATCCTCGGCACGTTCACCGCCGCGGTGACGTTGGTGCGGCTGGCGATTCCGCTGCTCGCCGAGCGGTTGCCGCCGCGCACGGTGCTGGCCGCGGCGATGGCCGGCACCGCGGTCGTCTTCGCCGCCTACCCGTGGGCGGTCGACCCGTGGACGATGGGCGCGCTGGCCGCGGTGCTCGGCGTGCTGCTCGGTTGCGTGCAGCCGATGGTGCTGACGATGCTGCACGACCTGACGCCGGAGCGGCGGTACGGCGAGGCGCTGGCGCTGCGGTCGATGGCCATCAACACGTCGGGCGCGCTGCTGCCGCTCGCCTTCGGTGCCGCGGGAGCGGTGGTCGGCGCCGCGCCGCTGTTCTGGGCGGTCGCCGCGGCGGTCGGCTGCGGCGCGTGGTCGACGCGCGGCCTGCGCGCGCCGGTGCGCGCTACCGCCGCGGCGCGCGGATCCTAGAAGCGCACCGCCGACGGCGCGGCGGCGCCGGCGCGCGGCGGCGCGGTCGCGGCCGCCGGCGGCGGCGCGCTGCGCGGTGCGGGGGACACCGCCGGTGACACCGCCGGGGCGATCGCCGCATCCGATGGCGCACCGGCGGTCAGCGGCGTCGCTTCGGCGCTCGGCCAGCCGGGCGGCAGCTGCGACGTGCGCGGGTAGCCGGCGGCATCGAGAAAGG
>CBDUBX010000327.1:0-3104 GCA_965365495.1 uncultured Burkholderiales bacterium | reverse complement strand
TCGTGGCCCCACAGTTCGAGCACGTCGCGCAGGCTTTCGCCGGCGTCGACGTTGTCGTCGACGACGACGACGCGAACTCGCCGCGGCGCTTCGGTGGGGCCGCCAGCGGCGGCGCCGGCCGCATCCGGCTCGCTGCCGCCGGCGAGCGGCAGCGTGACGACGAACTCGCTGCCGCAGCCGGCACCGCCGCTGTGCGCGGTGATCGATCCGCCGTGCGATTCGACGAGCGTGCGCACGACGGTCAGCCCGATGCCGAGGCCGCCTTCGTTGCGGTCGAGCGCACGGTCGCCCTGGACGAAGAGCTCGAACACCCGCGGCAGCAGCGCCGGTTCGATGCCGACGCCGTCGTCGCGCACCGTGATGCGCACTGCGTCGGTATCGACTTGGCAGGCGACGTCGATGCGCCCGTGCGGCGGCGTGAACTTGGCGGCGTTGGACAGCAGGTTGGACAGCACCTGGACGATCCGCGCCGGGTCGACGTGGACGCGCAGCCCGCGCGGCGGCGCGACGACGTCGAGCGCGTGGCCACGCGCGTCGATCGCCGGCCGGATCATCTCGACCGCGCGCTGCAGCAGCTCGGCAAGCTCGGCCGGCTCGCGTTGCAGCTCGATGCGCCCGCGCGTCAGCCGCGCGACGTCGAGCAGGTCGTCGACCAGCCGCGTCAGGTGCCCGACCTGGCGCTGCAGCATCTGCGCGACCCGTCGCGCGGCGTCGCCCGCGAGGTCGCGCGACAGCAGCAGGTGCACGCCGGTGGACAGCGGCGCCAGCGGGTTGCGCAGCTCGTGCGCAAGCATCGACAGGAACTCATCCTTGCGCCGGTCGGCATCGATCAGGTCGGCCGACTGCTGCTGCAGCGCGCGCTGCATCGCGTAGCGCTCGGTGATGTCGCGGAACACGAGGACGACGCCGCCGATCGCGCCGTGGCGGTCGACGATCGGCGCGCCCGAGTCGTCGATCGAATACTCGGTGCCGTCGCGCGCGACGAGCAGCGTGTCGTTACCGAGGCCGACGACGCGGCCGGCGCGCAGCGCCTTGCGCACCGGGTTTTCGACCGGGCCGCGGGTGCGCTGGTCGAGGATCACGAACACTTCTTCGACCGGACGCCCGGCGGCTTCGGCTTCGCGCCAGCCGGTCAGCGCCTCGGCGACGCCGTTCATCATCGTCACGCGGCCGTCGACGTCGGTGGCGATCATCGCGTCGCCGATGCTCGCCAGCGTGACGCGCAGCCGCTCGCTGTACGCATGCAGCTCGGCCTCGACGGCGCGCCGGCGCTCGACCTCGCGCGACAGCGCGTCGATGCGCTCGTTCAACGCCAGGAAGCGCACGACCGCGGCGTCCTTGGGCACGAGCCGCAGCAGTACTTCGGCGCGCCGCGGGCTCGCCGCCGCGCGGAACAGCGCCGCGTCGCAGCGGAAGGTACGCGGCCCGTCGGCCAGCGCCAGCGTCAGCGTGCCCGGCGTCGGCGACGCGCTGCGCGCGCCGCTGCGCAGCAGCGACCCGACGCGCGCCGCGCCGCCGGCGACGTGCGCGGCGAGCGCGCTGCCGACGAGCGCGGCGGCGTCGATGCCGAATACTGCCGCGGCGGCGCGGTTCGCGGCGACGACGGTGCCGCCGTCGTCGACGAGCAGCAGCGCGTCGGGCAACAGCTCGGCCAGCCGCCGGAAGTCGCTTGCATCCGCCACCGGCGGCTCCTCGGCGCCGCCGCGTCAGCCCTTCGACGTCTCGAAGTACTCGCGGCCCGCCGCGGTGCGCGTGCCGGCGTCGGGCCGAAGGTGGATGACGACGCGGCAGCCATCGTCGCCGCGGGCGATCGTCCGCTGCAGCTCGACCTTCGACCAGCCGAGGTTCTCGGCGGCGATCGTGCCGAAGACGTTGGACGTCATCATGCACAGCGCCGGCCGGCCGTGGACCTTGTCGCCGAACGGGCAGACGCCGTTGTCGAGGACGATCCGCGCATCGTCTTCCTCGACGATGCGGAAGGTGCCGCGGATGCGACGCTTCAGGTCGACCAGCACCTGCGCCACCTGCGCGCGGTCGAGCCGCGGCTGCGCCAGCGCCATGCGGTACTCGCGGTCGATCGCGTCGCCGACGCGCTGGCCGACGACGCTGACGAAGCCCGACGCCTCGTCGAGGCCAACGACGTCCTGCAGCGTTTCGGCGAGCTCGCCGACCAGCGTGCGCAGGAAGACGTCGCGCTCGAGCGGCACGTCGAGCGCGGCGACCGGCAGCGGCGTTTCCGCGACGGACAGCGCCGCGGCCATCATCCGCGGCCGTGCTTGGCAATCAAGCTGCGCGCCGCGTCGAGCAAGGCCTTGCCGTTGTAGCCGCGGCCATTCATGTCGGCGACCCACGCGTCGTCGATCGGCGCCGAGCGCTGGATGAACTCCTGCACCTCGTCGCGCGTCAGCATGTGGATCGTGTTGCCGCGGTCGACCGCCGACTTGCGGCCGATCGGGTCGTTGCCCTGCTGCGTCTTGCCGAGCCAGGCCGACGTCGCGAGGCCCGAGTTGGCGTCGATCACCTTCTTCAGGTCGGGCGCGAGGCCGTCGTAGCGCGCCTTGTTCATCGCCATCACGAAGGTCGTCGTGTACAGCGCCGGCTGGTCGGCCGGGAACTCGGCGTGGTACTTCGTCAGCTCGTGTACCTTGACCGAAGGCACAACCTCCCACGGGATCACGCAGCCGTCGATCGTGCCTTTGCTCAGCGCGTCGGGAATCTGCGGCAGCGGCATGCCGACCGGCGTCGCGCCGACCGAGCCCAGCAGCCGCGTCACCTGCCGCGTCGGGCCGCGCAGCTTCAGCCCGCGCAGGTCGGCGACGCGCTGTACCGGCTTGCTCGCGGTGTGGATCAGCCCCGGGCCGTGGACGTGCAGCGCCAGCACCTGCGTTTCCTTGAACTCGTCGGGGCAATGCGTCTGGAAGTACTCCCAGTACGCTTTCGACGTCGCCTCGGCGTTGTTCATCATGAACGGCAGCTCGAAGACCTCGATCCGCGGGAAGCGCCCTGCGGTGTTGCCGGGCAGCGTCCAGACGATGTCGACGACGCCGTCGCGGGCCTGGTCGTACAGCTGCACCGGCGTGCCGCCGAGCTGCATCGCCGGGTAG
>CBDUBX010000326.1:0-3108 GCA_965365495.1 uncultured Burkholderiales bacterium | reverse complement strand
GACTGTGCGCGCGGCTCGGCCTGCCGGCGACGACGCGTCTTGCGGTCTACGTCGGCCGATTCGCGGCGGAGAAAAACCTGGGCGTGCTCGAGGCGGCGGTGGCGCGGCTCGGCGCCGGCCACGCGCTGGTCGCGGTCGGCAACGGCCCACGGCCGCCGCGCGGCGACCGCGTGTTCGTGCTGCCGCCCGAAACCGATCGCCGCCGCGTCGCGCGCCTCGTCGCCAGCGCCGACGCCTTCGTCCACGCCGGCGACCAGGAGAGCTTCGGCCTGGCGGTCGTCGAGGCGATGGCTTGCGGCACGCCGGTCGTCTGCAGCGCCGAAGGCGGCACCGGCGAGCTCGCCGCCGGCGCCGCGACGACGGTGCGCGGCCGCGACCCCGCGACCTGGGCCGACGCGTTGCGCACCGCGCTCGCTACCGGCCGCGGCGCGGCCACCGACGTCGCGTTGCGCCGCGCACGCGACTTCGCATGGGACGCCGTGGTCGAGCTGTGGGTGCAGCGCTACCGCGGATGGGTCGCGCAGCGCGGCCGCGGCGCGGTCGACGCGCCGGCGCGGTCGCGCTACGCGGTGTGAGTGCGCCGTCCGGGCAGGGGCCGGCCGTCGCCGCCGCCGGTGGCCGCGTCGATGGGTCGGCGCCGCGCGTCTGCGTCGTGCTGCACGATGTCGCGCCGGCGCGCTGGGACGGCTGCACCGAGGTGCTGCAACACCTGCGCGCGGTCGCCGACGCGGCCGGCGTCGCGCTGCCGGTGACGTTGCTCGTCGTGCCGCGGATGCACGCCGACGCCGCCGCCCGCGTGCGGGTGCCGCCGCGCTACCTGCGCTGGCTGCACCGCTTGGCGCGCAGCGGCCACGAGCTTGCGCTGCACGGCCTGACCCACCGCGACGACGGCCCGCCGCCACAACGCTGGGTCGACCGGCTGATCCGGCGCCACTACACCGCCGGCGAAGGCGAGTTCGCCGCGCTGGGCCACGACGACGCGGCGGCGCGCATCGCTGCCGGCCGCGCGTGGGCGGCCGAACATGGCCTCGCGACGCCGGGCTTCGTACCACCGGCGTGGTTGCTGAGCCCGGCCGGCTGGGACGCGATCGCTGCCGCCGGCTTCGACTACAGCTGCACGCTCGGCCAGGTCGTTGCGCTGCCCGAGCGGCGCGCGCTGCGCGTGCCGAGCCTCGTGTTCAGCACCCGCGCAGCGTGGCGGCGGGCGTTGTCGGTGGCGTGGAACACAGCGCTCGGCTGGGGCACGCGAGGCGCGCCGATCGTGCGCCTGGAACTGCACCCGGCCGACGCTGCGTACCCGGCCGTGCGCGACTGCTGGAAGCGCTGGCTGGCCGCCGCGCTGCGCGAACGCACGCCGATCCGGCTGCACGAAGTCGCGGCACTGGCGCGGCACCGCGGGACGTTGCTGCAGGCGGGCGGATGAGCCCGGTCGCGTGGCGTCTGACGGCGACGCTCGATGGCCGGGCCTGAGGCCGCGGCCGTCGGCGTGGATGCCGCGCCGCGGCGCCACGTGTGGCTGCAGTCGCTGCGCCGCGGCCTGCTGGCTTGGCCGCTGGCCGCGGCCGCGGCGGTGGTCGTGCTCGTCATCAACGAGACGAGCTACCGCAGCTCGACCGGCGCGCTGGCGCGCATCGCCGCCCGCTCCGCCGCGGTGACCGACCTCGAACTCGTGCTGCGCCGCCTGCTCGACGCCGAAACCGGCCAGCGCGGCTACCTGCTCACCGGCCGCCAGTCGTACCTGACGCCGTACATCGAAGCGGGGCGCGACGTGGCGGCGACGCTCGAACGCGTCGCCAGCCACTTCGCCGGCGACGGCGCGGCCACCGCGGTCGTCGACGAGCTGAAGCTGCACGCGCACAACCGCATCGCCGAGCTCGAACAGGCAGTATTGCTATTCGACGCCGGCGAGCAGACCGGGCTCGACCGCATGCTCGCCGGCAGCCGCTGGGTCGAGACCGACCACGTGCGCAGCTTGATCGCGCGGCTGCAGCGCACGCTGGTCGAGCGCGTCGCCGCCGAGCGCGCACAGGTGTTCGAGACGCTGTCGACGAGCCGCTTCGGTGTCAACGCGTCGACGGCAATCGGTCTGCTGGCGCTGTTGATGGCGCTGCGCCAGACCGCGGCGCTCGAAGCGATCCGCCGCCGCCACGCACAGTCGCTGCTCGACGAGCAGGAGCGGCTCGAGCGCAAAGTCGCGCGCCGCACCGCCGATCTGACGCAGCTCGCGCGCCACCTGCACACGGTGCGCGAAGACGAGAGCAGCCGCCTCGCGCGCGACCTGCACGACGAGCTCGGTTCGCTGCTGACCGCGACCAAGCTCGACGTGCTGCGGCTGCGGCGCGACCTGGCCGGCGCGACGCCCGACGTGTTCGCGCGCCTGGACCACCTGGCGCAGAGCATCGACACCGGGATCACGCTGAAGCGCCGCATCATCGAGGACCTGCGGCCGTCGTCGCTGGCCAACCTCGGCCTCGTCGCGGCGCTCGAAATCCAGCTGCGCGAGTTCGCCGACCGCGCCGCAGTCGTCGTCCACACCGAGCTCGCGCCGGTAAGGCTGTCCGACGCGGCGCAGATTACCGTCTACCGGCTGGTGCAGGAGGCGCTGACCAACGTCGCGAAATACGCGCAGGCGCGGTCGGTGTTCGTCACGCTGGCCGAACGCGGTGCGGTCGCGCACATCGCCGTGCGCGACGACGGCCGCGGTTTCGACGCGCGTACGACGAAGCCGAGCGCGCACGGCTTGATCGGCATGCGCTACCGCGTCGAGGCGGTCGGCGGCACGCTGTCGATCCGCAGCGCCAAAGGTCGCGGCACGTCGATCGAGGCCGAGCTGCCGGTCGACCCGGGCGCGGCGGCGTGGTGACGCGGCCGCCGCCGAGGGCCGCGGCGGCGGCGCGGCGATACGCCCGGGTGGGCGCTCAGTAACGGTCGCGGTCGCTGAGCAAGCGAACGATCGCGAACAGCAGCGCGCCGGCGGCGGCGGCCATCAGCACCGTCTTCACCGGCTCGTCGCGCACATAGCCGACGGTGCGTTGCGACGCGCGGCCGACCTCGTGGCGCACGCGGTCGCCGCGGTCGCGCATCCAGTGCGCCGACTGGCGTGCGGCG